>CALMMY010000448.1 GCA_937868695.1 uncultured Comamonadaceae bacterium | reverse complement strand
CGGAGCCGCCTGTGCCCTGGCCGCCACCCAGGCCGTGCTGGGCGGCGAGCGCAGCGCCTTTGCCCTGACCCGCCCGCCCGGCCACCACGCCGGGCCAGACTTCATGGGCGGCTACTGCTTCATCAACAACGCCGCACTCGCTGCCCAGGCGCTGCGCGACGGCGGGCACACCCGCGTTGCCGTGCTGGATGTGGACTACCACCACGGCAACGGCACCCAGACCATCTTCTACGAGCGGGCCGATGTGCTCACCGTCTCCATCCACGGCGACCCGGCCACCGAGTACCCGTTTTTTCTGGGCCATGCCGACGAGCGCGGCGCAGGTGCGGGCACAGGTTTCAACCTCAACCTGCCGCTGCCACGCGGCACCGGGTACGCCACCTGGCGGGCCGCGCTGGACACCGCCCTGCAAGCTGTGGCCGACTTCGGTGCCCAGGCTCTGGTGGTGCCACTGGGGCTGGACACGTTTGCTGGCGACCCCATTTCAGGCTTCACCCTGCAAACCGGCGACTACCTGGCCATCGGCCAGGCCCTGGCCAGCGCCGGTCTGCCCACGGTGTTCACCTTCGAGGGCGGCTACGCCGTGGCCGAGGTGGGGGTGAACGCGGTGAATGTGCTGCAAGGGTTTGACCGAGGCAAATGAAGGTTCTCAACCGGGTGTGTTGGAGTGCAATTTCAGGTTTTTAGGGCTGATTCTCAGTTCAAAATCGATCGAAAACCCAATATCGAAATGCGCAAGCAGCTATTGATTTTTGCTCTGCATTTTGACTTTTCTTCGGGTCAGGCGGTTCGGCCTTGCCCGACAATCCGGCCATGACTGAACCCACCTCCCCCATTCCCACACCCGCAGCGCCAGCGGCCCAGGCTGCACACACCACCACGGCAGCCGATTTGTCGGCAACAGCCGATGCCACAACACCGCCTTCTGATGACCCGGCTCCCGACAACGCGCCCAGCCGGGGCCTGTGGCACAGCGTGGCCTTGTGGCGCTCGCTGGCCATCTTTTTCGTCATCGTCATGCTGCTGGCTGGCAGTGCCTGGCTGAGCATGTACGAAATGATGACCACCCACATCAACAACCTGTCCAAGCGCCTGTCGGACACGCCTGTGGTGGCCCATCTGGCGGTGCTGAACAACGGCCAGGGCGAGGCGGGTGTGCTGATCACCTACGCCCCGCAAAAGCAGCAGTTGCGGCTGCAACGGGTGGGCAGTTACCAGGAGGCCGATGACCGCGCCCTGCACCTGTGGGCGCTGCCCGCCCAGGGTGCTCCCCGCTTTTTGGGTGTGCTGGGGCGCGGCAAGCTGGAGCGGCTGGAAGTGACCGAGCAAGACATGAAAGACGTGCCCACGCTGGCCATCAGCCTGGAAGCCAAAAACGGCCCCGCCGCCGACCAGCCCAGGGGGCCGGTGCTGTTCAAGGGCACGCTGATTCACAACCAGCTCTGAGAGGCTGAGCCACCGCCCCGCAGCCCGCCTCACTGGCGGGCGGTGCGGATGTGGGGTGGCATGGCCTGCGGGTGGCTGGTGCGCCAGGGACTGATGTCCAGCCCACCCCGGCGGGTGTAGCGGGCGTACACCACCAGCTTGGTGGGGCGGCAGCGGCTCC
>CALMMY010000447.1 GCA_937868695.1 uncultured Comamonadaceae bacterium | reverse complement strand
CTGGTGCTGGAACAGCCGGGTGTTCCCGGCCATCGACACGCTCAACGTGCGGCTGAACGACCGGGTGCGCATCCGCGTGGGCAACCTGACCATGACCAACCACCCCATCCACCTGCACGGGCACGAGTTTGAAGTGACCGGCACCGACGGCGGCCCCGTGCCCCCCAGCGCCCGCTGGCCCGAGGTGACCACCGACGTGGCGGTTGGCCAGATGCGCCAGATCGAGCTGATTGCCGACGAGCTGGGCGACTGGGCCATGCACTGCCACAAAAGCCACCACACCATGAACGCAATGGGCCACGGCGTGCCCACCATGATCGGCGTGGACCACCGGGGGCTGGTGAGCAAAATCCAGAAAGTGGCCCCCGACTACATGCTGATGGGCGAGCGCGGCATGGCCGACATGGGCGAGATGGAAATGCCCCTGCCCGACAACACCGCGCCCATGATGACCGGCCAGGGCCAGTTTGGCCCGCTGGAGATGGGCGGCATGTTCACGGTGTTCAAGGTGCGCAAAGACCAGAAGCCCGGCGACTACACCGACCCCGGCCCCTACGCTTTCCCAGAAGGCACGGTGGCCAAAGAGTGGGTGGGCGCACCCGTGCCCGCAGCCAGGCCCCAGGCCAGCACCGATGCCACCCCGGCCACGGCCAAAGCCATCAAGCCCGGCGCGGCCACCATGAAGCACCACTGAACTCTCACGGCACAGGCCCCATGTCCATTTTTATCCGCCCCCTGTTGTTCTCTGCCTTGCTGGCCGTGTCCACCGCCACGCTGGCCCACGGCGAAAAGGCGCATGCCAAAGCGGCTGCCCCCCTGAAACTGGAGCAAACCGACTGGGGGATTGGCGGCCACGCCAGCGCAGTCCGGCGCACGGTGACCATCCGCATGACGGACAACATGCGCTTTGCGCCCGATTTCATCCAGGTGAAACAAGGCGAAACCATCCGGTTCGTGGTGGTCAACAGCGGAAAAATGCTGCATGAGTTTGTGCTGGGCACCAGGCAGGAGCTGGACGCGCATGCCGAGCTGATGAAGCGGTTCCCCAACATGGAACACGACGAGCCCTACATGGCCCACGTTGAGCCCGGCAAGCGGGCCGAAATCGTGTGGCACTTCAACCGACCCGGCGAGTTTGACTTTGCCTGCCTGCTGCCTGGCCACTACCAGGCGGGCATGGTGGGCAAGATCAAGGTCACCGCCCCCTAACCTCACAACCGGACACCCCCCATGAAATTATTGACCCTGACCGTGGCGCAACTGCTTGCTGCCACCGCACTGGCTACCACCTTGCCAGCGATGGCGCAAACAGCCGCTGACCACAGCAAGATGGAGCACGGAAAAATGGATCACAGCAAGATGGAGCACGGCAAGATGGGCATGGCCGCCACCCCCGCTGTGGCCGACGGCGAGGTGCGCAAAATCGACAAGGAAAACGGCAAGATCACCATCCGCCACGGCGAGATCAAGCACATGGACATGCCGCCCATGACCATGGTGTTCACCGCCAAAGACAAAGCCCTGCTCGACAAGGTGCAGGTGGGCCAGAAAATTCAGTTCACCGTCGTCCACGAAGGCGGCAAGATGGTCGTCACCGACATGCAGCCCGCCCCATGAACACCCTGTAGAGGAGCCCCCTATGTCACCCCGCATGCCACCCCGTATGCCATCCGCACAATCTGCCCGCCATCCGGCCTGGAGCCGCCGCCACGCCCTGTCAATGGGCCTGGGTGCCTTGGCCGTTGGCCTGGGCTGGACGCTGCAAGCCCGCGCCGCCGCGCCCAAACCCGTGGTCGAAGTCTGGAAAGACCCCAACTGCGGCTGCTGCAAAGACTGGATGACCCACCTGGAGCGCGCGGGTTTTGAAGTCAAGGCCCACGACAAGGGCAATACCGCCGCACGCGCGGCCTTTGGCATGCCCCAGGCGCTGGGTTCGTGCCACACGGCCAAGGTGCAGGGTTATGTGATCGAGGGCCATGTGCCCGCTGCCGACATCCAGCGCCTGCTGGCCGACAAGCCGCAGGCATTGGGCCTGGCCGTGCCCGGCATGCCGATTGGCTCACCCGGCATGGATGGCCCGGAGTACGGTGGCCGACGCGACCCGTACAGCGTGCTGCTGGTGCGCAAAGACGGCAGCACCCAGGTGTTCAGCCGCCACGGATAAAAGACTGACGTGCCGCTGCCCGGTGCGGCTTGCAGGCTGCGTGCGGCATGACGCAAGCCTACCTATCCGTGCCTACAGCGTGACCGTGCCCCGGATGCAGGCGCTCACGTCGCCGCCCACCCATACCTGGCCGCTGTCGTCGCGGCTTAAAAACACCAGGCCATCGCGGCCCAGTGCCTGGCCCTGGGTGGCGGTGTAGGCGTGGCGGCGGTGTTGGGGCAGCAGGCCGTCGGCCATCAGCCATTGCGCCAGGCTGGCGTTGAGGCTGCCGGTGACGGGGTCTTCGTTGATGCCCACGGGGGCGGCAAAGGCCCGCACCCACAGGTCGGGTTCGGTGGTGGCTGGCGCTGTGGGGCTGGCGTTGGCTGCGGCGGCGGATGCCGAGGTGGCAAACGCGCGGGCCTCGCGGCTGCTGCGGGCGATCAGCGGCAGGTCGGGGGTGGTGGGCTGGAGGGCGGCCACCCCCACTTTCTGGTTCAGCGCCCTGAGGGCGGCGTGGTCGGGCGACAGGGCCAGCACGGTGTCGGGGCTGTCGAGCAGCAGGCCCAGCCATTCGGGGCCGTTGTTGAGCGACTGGGCGGCCAGCACCTGCGCGGGTTGCAGGCCCAGTGCCGCCAGTACCTGGGCCAGGTGGGCGGCTTCGGGCGTGCTGCGTGTCAGCGGCGGGGCGGCAAAGGCCATGCGCATGCCGCTGTCTGTGGCACTGCCCGCCAGAGGCCGCAGCGCCACCACGCCCACGGCGCATTCCTGGCGCACTTCGGTCACCTCGCCTGCCGGGCCTGTGGCCTGGGGCTGGCCGCCGTGGGCCAGCCAGGCGTGGCAGGTGCCCAGCGTGGGGTGGCCGGCAAAGGGCAGCTCGCAGCCGGGGGTGAAGATGCGCACGCGGTAGTCGGCTCCGGCGGCCCGGCCCTCGGGCGTGGGCGGCAGCACGAAGGTGGTTTCAGACAGGTTGGTCCAGCGGGCGAAGCTTTGCATGGCTTCGTCGCTCAGGCCGGTGCCGTCCAGCACCACCGCCAGCGGGTTGCCCAGGTAGGGGACGGCGGTGAACACGTCCACTTGCATGAACGGGCGCTGGCGCAGCGGTGGGGTGGTGTGGACGGCGGTGGTCATCACAGTGCGGCCTGGGCCTCGCGGATGGTCTGGGCCAGCGCGGCAATGCCGATGTTGATCTGGCTGACGCTGGCCGTCACGAACGACAGGCGCATGCTGCGCGGGTCGGCGTTGTCGGCGTAGAAGGCCGAGCCGGGCACGAAGGCCACGTTGTGGTCCACGGCCTTGGGCAGCAGCTTGACGGCATCGAGGCCCGCAGGCAGGCGCGTCCACAGGAACATGCCACCGGCGGGGCGGTTCCATTGCAGGCTGTGGTCGCCGCCGCCGTGGCCGGTGTGGCCGAACTCGCGCTCCAGCGCCGCCAGCATGGCCTCGCACTGGCTCTTGTACAGGGCGCGGATGGTGGGCACATGGCGGTCGATGAAGCCGTCTTTCAGCACCTCGGACACGATGCGCTGGTTGAAGCTGGGGGTGTGCAGGTCGGCGGCCTGCTTGGCTTGCAGCAGCTTGGGGTACAGCGCCTTGGGGGCCACCAGGTAGCCCAGGCGCAGGCCGGGGGCCAGGATTTTGCTGAACGAGCCGAGGTAGAGCGTGCCGTCGGGGTTGCGCGAGGCCAGCGAGGCGGGCGGGGGCGCGTCAAACCACAGGTCGCCGTAGGGGTTGTCTTCAATCACGGGCAGGCCCACTTCGGCGGCCACCGCAGCCACGGCGGCGCGGCGGGCTTCGGTCATGGTGCGGCCCGTGGGGTTCTGGAAGTTGGGCAGCAGGTACACGAAGCGGGCGGCATCGGCACCGCTGCCAGCCTGGATGCGCAGGTCGGCGGCATCCACGCCTTCGTCGTCGCTGGCCACGCTGACCACGGTGGGCTCCATCGGGGTGTAGGCCTGCAACGCGCCCAGGTAGGTGGGGGTTTCGACCAGGATGCGGCTGCCCGCGTCGATCAGGATTTTGGCCACCAGATCCAGGCCCTGCTGCGAGCCGGTGGTGATGAGCACCTGGTCGGCGCTGACATCCATGCCCTGTTTTTTCAGGTCATGCGCCACCCAGTCGCGCAGCGGGCCATAGCCTTCGCTGGCGGCGTATTGCAGGGCGCTGCGGCCATCCTGGGTCAGCACTTTCTGGGTGGCTTCCAGCATGGCATCGACGGGGAAGGTCTGGGGCGAAGGCAGGCCACCGGCAAAGCTGATGATGCCGGGCTTTTCGGTCACTTTCAGGATTTCGCGGATGACCGAGGGGTTCATCTTGTCGGCGCGTTGTGCCAGTTTCCAGCTCATGTGTGTGCTCCTTATGTGGTTGCGGTGTCGTGTGTGTGGGTGTCTCGATGGGGTGTCTCAGGCCGTGGGCCGCTGCGTCAACAGCAGGCGCACGGCCAGGGCGGCCAGCACCAGGGCCTGTATGCGCCCCGGCAGCTTGGCCAGCCTGGGGCTGTGCGCCAGACGGGCAGACAGCGCGTTGGCCAACTGTCCGCCCACCAGGCCCAGTGCGCCGTGGAACACCACGGACGCGATGGTCAGCACGCCGCCCAGCAAAGCCAGTTGCAGGGCCACGGGCGTGTCCGATGCTTCCACAAACTGGGGCAGAAACACCAGAAAGAAGAGCAGGGCCTTGGGGTTGAGCAGGCTGTTGAGGGCCGAGCGCCGAAACACCGTCACCAACGATTGTGCCCCGGTGCGGGTGAGCGCCAGTTGTCCGGGGTGATGCCAGGCGTTCCAGGCCATCCACAGCAGGTAGGCCGCTCCGCCCAGGCGCAGCAGATCGAACGACGGTGGCCAGGCCGCCACCATGCCCGCCACGCCGGTGGCGGTGAGCACGGTCAGCACCACATCGGCCAGGCCGATGCCCAGCGCCACGGCCAGACCGCCGCGCGGGCCGTGGGTGGCGGCATGCGACAGCACAAACGCCATGTTGGGGCCGGGCGACAGGAACAGGGCCAGCGTGGCGGCCAGAAACAGCAGCAGGGTGGGGGTGGAGATCATGG
>CALMMY010000446.1 GCA_937868695.1 uncultured Comamonadaceae bacterium | reverse complement strand
CGCCCCGCAAAGCGGCTCCGTGCTCGGGCACCAGCATCACCACCACTGGGCGGCCTGTGCTTTCCAGCTCGGTCAGAAATCTGTCGAAATCCGCCAGCAACTGGGCCAGGCGGGGCTTGAAGGTATCGAGACTGCTGCGCGAGGTGTACCCTGGCACGCGGTTGCCATCGTGCAAGCTGATGGTGTTGTAAAACAGCGCCACAGGCTGATCGCCCTTGCTCAGACGGTCTTTCCACCATTGCGACAACAACGCGTGGTCGCTGTAGATGGGCACACCATCAAAGGCCTGCATCAGCACCGGTGCTTTGCTGCTGTCAAAAATTTTTCCGGTCAACCCACCAAATTTTTCAACCTTTTTCCCATAGCCCTCAAAGCTGCCATCGTGATTCAGCAGGCCTGCTGTGCGGTAGCCTATCTTTTCAAGGCTGGGAAAGGTGTAGCACTGTGGATCCAGATCGCCGTACATGACCTTCTGTGGCACTTGGCCACAAGTGCCGTGCATGAGCCGAACCATACTGGGGCCACTGTAGCTGGATGCTGTGTTGAACTGTGTGAACACAGCATCAAATCGCTGCATCAAGGGGTGATCCTTCATGCCAACAAACTCCATGTCATCCCAGCTCAGCGAACAGACATTGAGCACAAGCAGGTCAAACGGTGGTGTTTGACCGCCTGCTGACATCACCAGCTTGCGCTGGCTTTCAGTGGCGTAAAACGCCTTGAGCTGGCTGTCCGGATCCGTGGCCACTTGCAGTGGCACAGCAGCCCCAGCAGCACCTGCACTGGCAGCCGGAGCCACCGCCACACCGGCCACCCTCCCGCCGTCAGATTGCCACAGCGCCACCGCAGGCACACTGGCAATAGCCAGAATGGCGATGGTTGAAAAACGGATGCGCTTGGACAGGGCCGAATAGAGCAGCCACACCGCCACCAAAGCGACCACATCCATTGGTTTGACCACCCGTTGCAGCAGCTCCAGCATGTACTCGGCACTGAAGCCCTTGAGCGCACCGAGTTGCGACAGAACACGCTCGGGCGTGGGCAAAAACGATTCGCGGTAGTAAAGCACCACAGCCGCTGGCAAGGCCAGGGCCAGCCGGGCACGCCGCCAGGCCACAGATTGCAATGGCCAAACCAACCAGGCAGCCAACAGCAGGTTCCACCCCCATTGAAGCGCGATCTTTTCGCTGTAATGCAGGCCGACTTTGGCCAGAAAATAAAGACTCCAGTAACTCATGGTGCGTGTTGCCGCCGAAGAAGATGGGTTTGTATGGCTTGCCATGCCGCCACCCACAGGCGCTGGTAAGTGCTGAT
The DNA here is from genome assembly GCA_937868695.1 of uncultured Comamonadaceae bacterium. Taxonomy (GTDB): domain Bacteria; phylum Pseudomonadota; class Gammaproteobacteria; order Burkholderiales; family Burkholderiaceae_C; genus UBA2334. The sequence goes on along the minus strand of CALMMY010000446.1, from coordinate 14,803 downwards.
GCCGAGTTCTGCAATTTCTTTGAGACCTTGCAACGGCCTGTCCTGCTCGTGCCGGTCTCCCCAGTCGCGCCAGGCATTGGGGCGGGCAAACGTGCATTGAACAAACGCAATTTGCTGATCCCTGTCCATCTCATCCAGTTCCAGACCGGCCACGCCCCCGGTTTTGCCCAGCATCACACGGGCGGGAAACGTGTGTTCCATGTCGGCCATCATCAGGCCGACCTGCACCCTGTCCCCCACGGCCAGCTGGACATCGCTGGCCAGCTGCAGACCCACGCCCGTCATTGAAAAGTCGATGCATTCTGCCTTCAGAACCTGGCCATTGCCCAGGTAAAGCGTGGCGGGCAGACTGGTCACCACCCGGTGCGTGCGCCGCACCTGGCGTGACTCGGCTGCCACACCCAGTGCCGCACCCAGAATGAGCAGGTTGTACACCGTCCAAAACAAATTGATCGCCACCGTGGCGGGCTCATGGCTGTTCCAGAAAAACAGCCGGAACACGCCAATGACCAGCGCCACCAGATTGAGCGCGGCCAGAAACCCGTTGGGGCGCGAAATCAGCCAGTCGAAATACGGGTTGGCCACCAACCCCCCTTTGGCCGTGACGTTGAACGTGCCCAACTTGGGGTTGATGAGGGCCACCGTGGTGGGCAAGGCCACATACCAGGCCAGAACGGTTTCATACACCTCGGCCCAGAAACTGTGGCGGTATTTGCCCTGTATGTGGGCATTGGCCACGTTGGCCTGCAAGATGTAGGGAATGACGTACAACGCCAGCACAGCGGCACTGGCACTGATGATGTGAAATCCGAAAAACAGATAGGCCATCGGTGCGGTCAAAAAGACGAGCCGTGGCAGGCCAAAGAAGAAATGCAGCATGGCGTTGGCATAGCACACCCGCTGCCACAGGCTCAGACCCTTGCCCAGAAACGGGTTGTCGGTTCTGAAAATCTGGGCCATGCCCCGCGCCCAGCGAATGCGCTGGCCCACATGGGCCGACAGGCTCTCTGTGGCCAGCCCGGCCGCCTGAATTTCATTGATGTATGCAGTGTTGTAGCCCCGGCGCTGCATCTTGAGGGCTGTGTGTGCGTCTTCGGTCACGGTTTCGACAGCAATGCCGCCCACTTCCATCAGGGGCTTGCGGCGCAACACGGCACAGGAGCCACAAAAGAACGTGGCATTCCAGAAGTCGCTGCCATCTTGCAGCAAACCGTAAAACAGTGCCCCCTCGTTGGGCACGGTGCGGAAGGTACCGAGATTGCGCTCAAACGGATCGGGCGAGAAAAAATGGTGAGGTGTTTGCAGCATCGCCAGCTTGGCATCTCGTGCAAACCAGCCCGCTGTGGTCTTCAGGAATGAGCGGGTGGGAATGTGGTCACAGTCGAAAATGGCCACCAGTTCGCCATCGGTGTACTGGAGGGCGTAGTTCAGGTTGCCTGCCTTGGCATGGTGGTTGTGTGGCCGGATGCGGTAGGAAACCCCCACCGATTCGGCAAATTCGCGCATCATGGGGCGGCGGCCATCATCCAGGATGTACACCCGCAATTTGTCTTTGGGCCAGTCCAGCGCCATTGCACCCAGCACCGTCGGGCGCAAGACACTGACGGGCTCGTTGTAAGTGGGAATGAACACATCAACCGTGGGCCAGTCGGACGTGTCTTCACTCAGCTCGGCAGGGCGGCGCTTCAGCGGCCAGGCCGACTGTATGAACCCCAGCACCACCACCAGCCAGGTGTAGGCCTCGGCGGCCAGCAGACCATAGCCAAAAAAGGCTTCCACCAGAGAGTCGAATTCAAGCGTATTGTGGAGCCGCCACCAGGCGTAACGCCCTGTGGCCAACAAGCTGATCGTGGCCAGGGCCAGACCCGGAAAACGCCCCGGCAAACGCCTCAGTACCATGGAGAGCATCCACCACAACAGCAGAAACAGCAGTTGCCCCCAGGGATTGAGGGGAGTGGTCATCACCGCCACCGCCGCCACCGCCCCAACCAGCAACACTACCCAGCGCAACCCCGGCATGGCCATCAGCGGGTTCAGGATGACTCCCGCCGCCTGATCGGCTTTTTTGGTGTCAATGTGTCTGGCAACTGCGTCCAGTTGCCGCATAGCGAACCACACAGGCGAGGCACAGAACTTCAAAAACTGCACCACTGCCCGCCAGAAGGTCACAGCAATGGTCAGCATCAGTTGCCCAACCAGGCCAGACACGGCACGCCAGCCGTGTTGCTCCACCACGCCGGGTTGGGGCGGCAGCACCAGCGTGCGCCACAACCATTGCCGCCAGGTGGCGGCTGGCTCCACCCCCAGGGTGTCTCTCAGCCAGGCTGTGGGATGCGGAACCAGATCCGGGTCAACTGACACTGCCCTCTGCTGGGGCGATGGCAACCAGATCAACCTGATCAGCCAGTTTTTCAGCGAGTCGGGCTCCGTCACGGCCAACTGCCGTGCCAGCCACACCAAGGCCAGATGCAGGCTCATGGGGCCATCTGTGCCAGTTGTGCCATCTGGCATTGCAACTCCAGCCAGGTGGCCACACCCTGCATATCGGCAGCCGACTGGGCCTGGGGGGCATGCTGCGTCACACACAGGGCATGGGCATGGGCCTGGGCAAGGCTTTCGTCCACATGGATGATGTATGGCAACAGCAACTGCCCCCATTGCTTGCGCAAGGTGTGCAGTGCCTCGCGGTGCGAAGGGCGACGGGCATCGAACCCCGTCAGCACCACACCCACACTCATGACCGAAGCGGGCACGCACGACAACATGCCTTTGATCAGCCCGTGGGCCTGGCATGAGCGCAGCGAGGCATCCAGCATCACCAGCAGCACATCGGAACACAACACCGCCTGCTGGGCCAAAGGTGCGGGCCAGACAGGCGTATCCAGAAACACCACCGTGTCGTCAGACACCTCCATCTGGCCGAGCTGCCAGTCCAGCCAACCCGGCTCCTGTGCCCACCGCTGCGCCAGCTGCAACAATTCAACCGGCTGGGGTTGCCCGAAAGGCAGGAATGCAGCCTGCGCCGAGTTTTCCAGCGCATGTGTGGCCCACCATTGCCCCGCCACGGCGGATGTTGCCCAACCTTGGCTGGCCGGCTCCATCAGCCCCAGATACCGGCCAAGCTGGTTCTGAGGGCACAGATCTATGCCCAGAACGGGCAGCCCCCGTGCTGCAAACTCGGAAAGCATGTGGGCCGCTGTCGCCGTGCGACCGGTTCCCCCAAGGGGTGAAATGAAGGCAATGCGTGGCATCGTTGGCTCCAGTCTCAGCTACGGGTGGATTGGAAATCATCGGTAGCCGAACGCTTGGCCACAGGCACGTAAGGAGTCAGGCACTTGAGCGGCCTTTTTCTGCGCGGCAGATGCTCAAGCAAGTTGAACCAGCCCTGAATGGCCACCAGTGCGATCACCCCACCCATCAGCATGAAAAAAATCAACCAGCCGGTATTCATTCGCCCTCCCAGACAGTCGGCTGATAAAGGGGACGGTCAGCCCCGCGCTGGGAAATCGGACGGGCATGCACCGTGATCTGGTGAACAGGCTTGTGCGGCAACAGGGGCTCCACCAGCAAATCCACCCCACTGGCCGCATCATCGACTGTCTCCGATGGCGTTGCCTCGTTTGCCACTTCGGCATCCGGCCCGGCCATCATCGCAAGAGCGGCGGTGTAGTCGGGCAAACCATGTCGGATTTTGGTCTCCAGGGTTTTGAGAATACCCTTGATGCTGACATCGGTGAAGCTGACCACCTGTGAAATGAACAGTTGTGACAACGGACAGGCAAACACCCGTGCCAAGGCCAGCTCCAGATCAGGCTCGGGGCAGGCAAACAAAAACACATGCAATGCGTTTTCGTCGGCGGTGAGCAAGTCACCATCGCGTGCGATGCGGCTGGCCCCAATGGCATCGATGTGCGGCATCCGTGGCAACAGCTGGAGCTGGACATAGCTGTGTGACACGCCCAGGCCATGGGTAGATTCCAGCATATCCCGCACCAGATCCACGAAAACAGCCGGACTCTGGTAACCCCGCGCAGACACCGGAATCAGCCCTCCCAAAGCCAGCTCAAATTTTGGCGGGACATCTTTGGTGTAAGCCTGGCGGGAGCCTTCGACCAACTGTTGAAGCAGGCGCGGAAACCCCACCTCGCGGTAGATCACCTCGTTGGCCCCCAGATGCAACAGCGCCTGCTCAAAATTGGCACGCAATTTACCGTGGGTTTCCCGTACCAGAATGCGCAGGGTACGCGGGTGGGTCAAACGCAACTGGTGAACCAACCGCGCCTTGAGAGTGAAGTCATTGGCGCTGCCGGCATCCAGCAACACCGTGGCGGCAATGGCGTGGGTGGCAGCGGACAGGATGTCGGCATCCGTGTCCACAATCTTCCAGTGCTCTGGCACACCTTTGATGCCTTGAACCACCGATCTGGTGGTGATGACATCAAACTGGTCAGGTGCATTCACCAGCTCCGGCACCTTGCCAATGGTGACACTGCCGTCATAAGTCAGAGACTCGGTCTCGGTTAACGGGAGCAACCCGTAGCAAGTATCGAAAAAGGCCCCTGACTCACCTTCCCAGCGTTCCAGGTACAGGTTGAGTCGGCCCGCCTGCTGGCCAAGCGTCGCAACGTGCAAGAAAACATGCGTCATGACCCGCACAATCCTGGCTTCCGTATCAGCCTGAACCGTTTCTCCTGGCTCCAGGCAGAACACCATGGGCCTGGCCCTGCGCTGGCACCAGCGCAGCAGTTGCCCGCCCACCACCTGCAATTGCTGGGAACTCAAGCCTTTGAAAAGCCGGTTGGCAGGCACCACAAACAAAGCATGGCGCGGATTGAAACCAACCAGGGCGAGATCTTTGACCAGCGAGGCCAGCCCGTTGCGGCGGAGGCGCACCCTCAGATCGGGGCTGAGCATCCAGATGATCAGGTGGCCTTGCTCGTGGGCAAACGACAGCCGGGTGTTGTTGTGCAAACACTTGTCCACCCATGCCCGGTCGTCGGCCAACAAGCAAACGGGGCCAGACAGTACGGCATCGACCAGCAACGACTCCATCCAGACTTCGTAGCTTTGGGGATCGTTGGCAATGAGGGCCACCGGCACACCACAAGGCAACTTGCCCACGTCACCAGGCAAGCCTTCGATGCCCAAGCCACCAGGTGGATCATTGACCTGGGGCGGCGGCGGGTTGAACCGCTCCAGCAGCGACCCCAGCAGATTCCATTTGCCACCCGGCGACGAACGTTGACCATTGCGCATGAACAAACCGTCAGTAGCTGGAGTAAGCCTGCACAGGCCGAGGGCGGTTTTCAAGCGGAACGCGCACCGGATCGAAGAAGTAGCGGGCATACAAAAGCAAATTGGTGGGCGAATAGTCCTCAGCCCTGTCCAGCTCCAGCAAAGCACCCAGTGCCAGATTGCGGGTCATCTGACGTTCCAGCGCACCGCGCAGGGAAAAACCAACACCCGTGCTGCTGGAGCCCTTGTACACCGGGTTGCCCGCCTGCGCCTGCAAGGTGGGATAACCTGGGAATTGGTGAATGTCTTTGCTGGAGCTGGCCGACCAGGACAGTGCGCCCCTGCCCAACCAAGTCCAGGTGCCGAGGCGGCCACTCCACTCCACAGGCACCGAAATCGAAACCAGCCGCTGCGGGCTGTAATAGCCACCGTGGCCCCAGCTGTATTCAGACAAATCGCGGGCATGCCGCGTGAGCCCCACAGAAAGACCGGCATTGACCACACTGTGCTGCGTGCGCAGCACATCCCGGTCGGCGGACCAGCGCAGTTGGGTGCGGTCATTGCGCTGCACATTGCGCCCCGTCAATCCATCGTGATTGGCACTGAACGACATGCTGTACAAACCCACTTCACCAGACACCCTGGCCGACAGGCCAGTGGCCACCACCCCACCCCAGAACCGCCCGGTAATGGGATCGCGCGCTCCGGCATAAGACAGCAGACTTCCGGTGAGCGGACGGCGGGCCAGCCCCAGCCTGTAGCTGAAGCTTCCCCATTCCCCGCTGGTTTGCACACCGCCTACCACGTTGGTCACAGGGAATCCGATGCCCACCGCACCCACGTCCCAGCGCCAGTTGTCGGCCACATAACCCACACCCAGGTTGTTGCCCGATGCACGCTGGATGGCCCCGTCAACCGGATAGGCCGAAACGGGCCAAGCCGCAACCTGGCCATAGTCCAGCGCATCGGCCCTGTCTGTGGGCCAGCCACCGGCATTCAGATGCACCTGGTCAAGATGCAAAAAATAACGCCCTTCATACCCCGTTGTCCACCAGGCCACAGCGGTACGTTCCCAGCCATTGAGCGTGGATATACCCGAAGTGGAAGGCTTGTTCAGCATTTTCTGCCCCGTTTCCACCCAACTCTGCCTGCGTGCCTCAATCTCATCCAGTTCACGCTGAATGCGGGCAGAGGCAGCAACGGAGCTGCCCAGGCTCGACTCGACCGTGGTGCGCTCTGCCACAGCCGACAACACCTGTGACATGCGCAAACGGGGCAAGGGCTCCCCATCCGCCGACTCAGTGGACGGTGCGGATGGGGTAACCGAAGTGGCGACTGGCGGCAACACACCTTCACCCAGCATTTCAATTTTCAGCGCCTGCTTGAACAAGCTGACTGCCTGGGCATACCGGCCCTGGGATCGTTCCAGACGGGCAACCGCCAGCAGTACCTCTCCATCGGTCGGAAACCGCTTGAGCAGGGATGCAGACAACACTGTTGCTGGCTGCTGCGCACTGGTGTGGACCAAGGCACGTGGTTCCACTTCACGCAACAAGCGCTCAGCCAATGTGTTGGCCCGCTCCACATCACCGATACGCTGCCACAAGCGCAGCAAGGCCAACTGGCCATCCAAATTGTCAGCTGGCAGGTTGTCTTGCAGCCATTGGGCCTGCACCTTCGCAGCCTCTTTGCGCCCCAATCGGGTCAAGGCACCGGCCAGTTCAAGCCGCACATCCGCATCGCTCGGTGCGGTTTGCAGAACCCGTTCAAGCGAATCGACCGCATCGGCGTACTCGGCTGCTGCCATCAACAAACGCGCACGGGTGCGCTCGCGCAGGTTGGCATCGGAAAACGACGGCAACGGCGCTTGCGCCAACTGTTTGGCACCTGGCACATCGCCTGCCAGCTGGCGTGCCTCAATCTGGCGCGCCTGGTGATCGGTGTACACCGACAAAATCTGATTTTGCTGCTCGTCATTCCAAACGGATTGGGCAAGCAGCGCGGGCAAGGCCTGGCTCAGAGCACGGTCATCGCGCGCACGGTTCATCCATTCGGCATGCTGGAGTTGCACAGCCGGGGTGACCGTTGGGCTGCGTTGTACCAAACGATCAAAAACGGCCAGCCCCTGTGCAGGCTGGCCCAAGCGATTCCAGGCAAACGCCACCGACTGAAGCAAGTCCACATTGTCACCCGCCCGCTTTTCTGCGGACTGGAGCAAAGACGAGGTGTGCCCGCCCAGATCCGGCATCTGGGCCTGGGCGAGCATTTGGCGGATGACGGCACGCCGGGCCATGTCTGCCATGCCCTCGGTGCGATTTGCAATGGAAATGTGGCCAATGTCCTCAAGAGCGCCGCCATCATCATCCGAGGCTGAACGAATCAGCGCCCGCGCATACCGCATGGATCCATCGGCAGGCAAACGCGCCACACCCTCATCCATCACACCCAAGGCAAACCGCTTCAGATCCAGCCTCAGATACAAACGGGCCAGACTGTGCCGCAGCCAGGGATCATCCGGTGCAATTTGCACGGCCATCTCCAGAGCCTGCAAGGCGGCACTGAGGCGCTTGGCCTGAATGTGCTGCTCGGCCTGTGCAGACAGCATGGCGGCCCTGGCCGAAGCCAGTTTGCCTGCCAGCTCAGGATCGGATGCGGCAGCTTTGTCGAGCAAGGCCAACGCCTTGGCAGTTTCGCCTTGCTGGGCCAGTGCATTGGCCAGTCCGCGCAAGGCGGAAGCATGGTCTGTCTGGCGTTTCAGGGCTTGCTCGTACAGCGCCACGGCAGCGGGCACATCGGCTTGGAGTTTGCGCACATCGGCCAGGGCCACCAGCGCCTCCGGGTTGTCGGGTTGCATGACCAAGGCTTTTTGCACCAGTTCGGCAGCGGTCGTGAAATCGCGTGCATCCACGGCCACATCGGCTTGCCTCAGCAAGCCCCAGAAGCGGGTGGTCACCTGCAAGTCGCGCCATTTGTTTTGCCCGGATTGTTGGTGTGCCTGCTCAAACAAGGCCAATGCCTGCGCATGCTGGCCCTGGCGCAAGCGCACCAGGCCGAGGTTGCCCAAACTATCCCCATCGTTGGGACGCAGCGCCAGCGCTTTGAGCAATTGGTCTTCGGCCTGCTGCAAATGCCCCTGCTCCAGCGCAATCAAGGCAGCCTTGCGGGCCAGATTGGCCGGATCACGGGCGGCACGCAGGGCACGCTCATGTGCCTGCTGCATGGCGGCCAGCCGCTCCACCATGGCGACATCCCCCGGATAATGGCTCAAAAACCGCTGGACTCTGGGTATGTTGCTGGCCTGGTTGCCCGTTTGATCCAACACTTTGCGCCACAGATCCCGCAAGACAAGCTGGTTGGTATCAGTCTGGGTAGCCAACGCCTCCACGGTGTTGAGCACAAGTTCTGGGCGCACACCTTGCGCCAATTGCAACTCAATCTGGGCCAGCCGGTAGCGAGACTCTCCAGTTTCAGCGTAAAGACGCTCAAGCTGGCGCAACGACTCCCCGCCACGCGCCGATACACCCACAATCTGGTGGTATTCCAGCGCCAGCCCACCCAAAGTGGGTGCCGCGCCTTGTGGAAACAGCTCTCTGGCCAATTCGGCAGCTTCGGCTTTGCGGCCAGCACGGGCCAGCAGGCGCATGTTGGCCAGCTTTTCGCCCTCTGTGCTGGTCACGCGCACCAGCGTGGCCAGCTCCCGTGTGGCCTCGTGCGAGGGATGGCGTGTGCGCATGGTCTGCAACACCTGGTTGGCCTGATCCAGTTTGCCCTCACGCACCCACAGCTCCCCCATCGCGGCCAGCCCCTGGGGCGAATCGGGGTCAATCACCAGCAGTTTTTCCAGCATCTGCCGGGCGATATCGGGGCGGTTTTTCGCCGTCCACATCTGGGCCGCACGCAGCAACTCGTCGCCAGGTGACAACGGTGCACCGAAAACAGCCGCACTGCATTGCAGGCAGCCGACGGCGAGCAGCAAGGCTGGCCAGTTGACACGGGTGCGCAGCAATGGCTTCATGCCGGTTTCCAGCGTGGCTGCACATGCCCGGTGGCCGCAAAACGGAACCAGCCGTCCATCCAGCCTTGACCAAACAGGCCCAGCACCTGCTCATAGTAGGCATCCGGACGCAAAGGGCGCGCCTGAATGCGCAGCATCTGGGCCCTGAGCGTGGCCTGGTCACCCGATGCCTGCAAAAAAGGCAACATGGCGGCAGAAAAACCGGAAGGTGCCGGCCCCGACGGTTTGCCAGTCAGAATATCAATCGACTCAGGCGGGTAACCCTTGTCGCGCACAAACCTGGCCATCGGAGCCAAAGTTGACAGCAAGGGCCTCACGCCGGGTGCATCGGCATGCATCATGCCCGCCCAGGTATAGACACGGATGGCGTTGTACGTGCCCTGCCCCTTGTTGCCTTCGGGGTACACCAGAAAACCTTCACGGGCATCGTAAATCGTCCAGTCGGGCGAATAGCCTTTGGGAGCCGAACGCAGAATCACTTGCAGGGAGCTGTCGGCCAACTGCACCCAGCGTGGGTCGGGCTCGGTGGCCACGAGCCAGTGCATCAGCTGCATCGGCAGATAGCTGGGGTTGAGCCGCCAGCGGTCAGGGCCTTCTTCAAACCCTTTGGGTGCGGGCAGCAGCGTCAAACCCAGCCCTGGCATCTCCGCTGTTTCTTCGCGCAGCACGCGGGCGGCCAACAAGGCCGACAGGGCCTGGTAGCGGCGGTCACCCCACAGCCGACCGGCTTCACCCAGGGCATAGGCAATCCACAGGTCTGAATCGGAGGCCGAATTGCTGTCTATCACCCCCCAGTCTCCGTCCTTGCGCTGGCCCCAGAGCCAGGCTGGCAAACGCGCAGTCATGTCGCCGCCGCACAGGTTGTTTTCCGTCCACTGCACCAGGGCATCGAACATGGCGCGGTCATTGGCCACCAAGGCAAAAAACAGGGCGTACGACTGCCCTTCTGAATAAGTGCGCGAGCCTTCCGGGTCATTCACATTGACACGACCGGATTCACTCACAAACTGCTTTTTGAAGGCTTCCCAAGCTGGCCAGACAGCTGGAGCGGGCGGTTTGGCAGGTGCGGTTGTCTTGGCCACCTTGGCAGAGCCAGGATTGACCGCCCCCCTGGCATCCACCACAGGCCACACCATGCCACCGACCGCACAGGCACAGGTTTGCAGCCAGTCGCGCCTGGAAGGTTGTTTATTCATGATCAAGCATCAGCCTCTTGCGGGAAATGGCACGCAGTGCCCCGTACACCAGGAGTGTCAGCAGCAGGCCCACACCGATGCCCACCAGCGCAAGAAACAGCGGATACTGGTGCAGGCGGAACCACATGTGCTGCCACCACACCAGGTTGCCTGTGAAATACGGCTCGTTGACCCGAAAGCTCTCCATGCGTTCCACTTGCAACAAGCTCAGGTCACCGCGCAACAGGTTGGATTTGCCCACATCGCCCAACGCAAGCCCCAGCTGGGCCATTGCGGCATCATCCGTTGCCGTCAGCGCCACCACGCTGCGGCCACTGTCCAGCGGCGACTCCAAACCGACCACGGCAGCCAGTGGTCCCTTGCCCTGCAAGGTGGTGAATCCACCTGTGCTCGGTGTGTCACTGGCGGTATTCGGATTGAAAAAACTTGTCCACCGGGAGAGCAAGGCCCCCAAGGGCTGCACGGAGCGTTGGCCGGCCTGAATCAGCGCGGGCAAATGCTGCCCCCATTTGGCGAGCAATCCATCGCGATCGGCCTGCGATACAACCAGGATATCGGTTCCCTTGGCCTTGTCGAGCTCAGCCGCTGTCAGCACCTTGAACCGGGTTCCGGGGTATCCGGTGGCCGCACCCATGCGCCCCAGAGCGGCCAGATAAGCCTCCACCTCGGCCGCCCCCGGCTGGGCGGACATGACCACCGAAGTCTGGGACAAATCAGCATGGCGCGTAAATGGAAACCCGCTGTTGCCAAACACAGCCAGGTTGGGCATGGCAATGTAGTGGCGGTAGCCCGTCAGGTCGATGTTGGAATCAGGGTCAATCGCACCATGCAGCAATTTGGGCTGAATGGAGCTGCATTTTCCGATGTCAGGCTGCGGAATCTGAAAGGTCAACTGCAAGCGGTTGTCACCCGGAAAAAATGCGGGCACCTTCAATTCGGCCTTGGATTGCGACTGACCATCCGACAGCAAAGGCATCAGCAATGAAGCCGTGCTTCCAGCCAGTGCTTCGTTGCTATGCAGTGGAAAAGAACGCACAAACACATCGTTGACAGCCACGTCCATCGCCCCGTGCTCGGACACGGCATTGGCCGTGTAGCGATAGGACAGGTTCAGCGGAATGCCCTTGGCATTCCAGGTAAACAGGTCGGGGGCCAAGCGGGCTTGCAGGTTGACGCTGCCATTGAGCACGGTACCGCTTACCTGCAACTCGGCTGGGTTTTGCACCAGTTCGCCCAACTTCACGGGCCGGTCGGATGGCAACCAGCGCGGGGCATCGTAGGGTTTGCGCTCAGGCGGGTAATCCAACGCGGTGACCTGGATGGTCTGGCCGGTCAGCGATGCTTTGCCCAGTGCCAGCGCATCGGCGGCCATCTGAACTTGGGCATCGTCTTTGCCCAAAATCAACAGCAGCTTGCCCCCCACCGCCTCTGGATGGGAAACCATGGAAAGCGTGGGCAGCTCGACAGCTGGCAGGTCTTTCAAAAACGCAGGTCTGTTGGCATTGGTGGCCAACACCACACCATGCCTGGGAGGCAACCGGTTGTCCAGCACCGGAAACTTGTGGCCACGGTAAGAAGCCAGCACCCCCATCCACCCGGCTACCGAGCCAGCCGCCTTGACCAACCCCAAACTGGGTGGCGCACCAAAAATCACCGGCAACTCGACGGTGCGGCCATCCTGCGGATCGAAAAACGGCAAGGGCAACAAAGCCAGGTCGTTGCGCAAGGGCACTTTGCGCAAGCTCAAATCCAGGCTGCTTTCGTTGCTGATGCTGGCCCACAGGCTGGTGTGCGTGGGCAGCTCGCATTCCATTGTGTAGTGCCCGATGAACTGGAAACGCAAACGGTTGTAGTCGGTGAAATAGCGCGGATCGATGTTCAGCTCGACTGTCTGTGCGCGGCCCAATTTGTCTTTGTCGAGGACCAGCGTTTGCAGCAGCTCTTCGTTGAACAACACCTTCAGGTGCGACAGGGCAGGCAACAGGGCTGGCGAAAAGGTGAACACCAACCGCAGGCGGGCCGACTCCACCACCTCGTCACGGCGCACGCCCATGCCCACACTGCCTTCGCTTTCAACCCCACGCAACGTCATCAGGCCAGCCTGGCCCATGTCTTTGAATGACAGCTTCAGCGTGCGCGATGGCAACACCACTGCCTGTGAATCGGCCAACGTGGCCGCGCCCCCCACGGGCAGGACCGACGCAGGTGACGGCTCTGTCGCCTGGGCTGGTTTTTCAGCGGGCAAGGAGGCCTGGGCTGTGGGTTTGGCCTGCATGCTGGCGGGCAGCAAGCAAAGGCCGCAGGCCAGCAAGGCAGACACCACGGGGGTAAAGGCCAGTCGGGGGGTGAATTCCATATGGGTAGGGAGGCGTGCGCTGGCAAAACAGAAAAAGGCCGAACAACAGTCGAAACAGTCCGAACCGTTTGTAACCGGCCTGCCCCACAGTCAGAGTTTGCCTTGAGTTTTTGTACTTTTTGCGACTGAGGATACGGCAATTTTGTCACATATGAGTCTCAGAACCGATACCCGACCAGCTTGCAATAAGCTTGCCGGGTCGGCAATGAAACGGACTGCACCACCTGTGCATAACTGGTCTGGTGGCGTAGCAACAAATGGGCCGAAGCACGGTTCTGGGTGCGGCAAAACCACAGGCAGCTGTGTTGCAGCAGCAGCATTTCAGCGGTCAGGGTGAAGGCCCGGTCGCGGGGCGACAGGCCTTGGGCGCTGTCCATCACGCTGCGCAGGCCCCGGATGTGGATGTCCAGCAGCTGGCGCAAATCAAAAGCAGCCTGCGGAAACAGCAGAGTGGCCCCGGGCAGGGCAAACGGCAGGCGACTGACCCGCAGCTTTTCACCCCATACCTCGGCCAGACCGGCCTGTAACTGCACCAGCTCTTCCAGCAGCCGCCGCTCATTCAGCGCCAACTCAGCCCATTGGGCTTCGGCACTCGCGGCATGGCCCTCACCCAGCACACGCAGATAACCGTCGGTCAGGGTCTGCATGCGTTGCTCGATGCGGTAGGGCTTGAGCTGGCCGTTCAGCAAAGTCACGCGCTGAGCCTGCTCGGTGGTATTGACCCAGTGCCAGACCAGCGCCAACACCATCATCAGAAAAAGAAACTCCATCATGGTCAGTCGTACACCAGTTCGGCCCGCAGCGGATGGGCGGCTTTGCTCCAGTGGGCCAGGGCCGCATCGCTTGGGAAGAACAGGCTGCGTTCATCCAGCTGCAATTCACAGCGCACCGTGGGCCGCTCGATGGCCAGGCGCACCGGCACACCGCGCACCAGCTCGCCCTGCTCGGCCATTTCTCGCTGGGGCGGGTGTGTGGCCACCGCCTGGGCCACCGGCGCGGGCTGGCTGCCCACACCCACCCGCAGGTACTTGGCAAAGCGGCAGCGGGCGGCACCCAGGCTCCACACCTGCTGCACCTTGAAGCGCAGGCCGCCCGAGAAGCGGTCGTTCTGCACAATGCCTTGCAGGATGACCAGCTCGTCGTCCTTCAGCACCTCGCGGTGCTGGTTGAGCAGGTTTTCATCGGCACTGGCCTCCACACTGCCCGTCTTGTCGTCCAGCCTGAACAGGCCCAGCTTGCCGCGCTGGCCGTTGATGATGCGCAGGTCGGTCACGATGCCCGCCAGCGTCTGCGGCTCGCGCGAGTCGCTCAGGTCGGCCAGGCGGGTGCGGACGAAGCGGCGCACCTCGTGTTCCACCTCGTCAAACAGGTGGCCCGAAAGGTAGAAGCCGATGGCGGTTTTCTCGTAGGTGAGGCGCTCCTTGATGCCCCAGGGGGCCACCTCGGCCAGATCGGGCTCCTGCGTGCTGCTGCCGTGGCTGTCGCCATCATCAAACATGTCAAACAGCCCACCCTGGTTGGCGTTGGCGGCGGTGGCAGCGGCAAACTCGAACGCCTTTTCCACGCTGCCCAGCAAGGCGGCCCGGTTGGGGTTGAGGCTGTCAAAGGCACCGGCCTTGATGAGGGCCTCCACCGTGCGCTTGTTGACGCGGCCCTTGTCCACCCGGCAGCAAAAGTCAAACAGCGAGGTGAACGGGCCGCCCTCGGTGCGCGCAGCCACCAGATTGACGATGGCCTGCTCGCCCGAGCCCTTGATGGCCCCCAGCCCGTAGCGCACGCAGGTGTTGCTGACCGGCTCAAAGCGGTAGGTGCCCTGGTTCACATCGGGTGGCAGGAAGCTGATGCCGAAGTTCAGCGCATCGGCATGCAGCACCGCCAGCTTGTCGGTGTTGTCCATTTCCACCGTCATGTTGGCGGCGTAGAACTCGGCCGTGTAATGCACCTTCAGCCAGCCGGTGTGGTAGGCCAGCAGCGAGTAGGCGGCGGCGTGCGACTTGTTGA
>CALMMY010000445.1 GCA_937868695.1 uncultured Comamonadaceae bacterium | reverse complement strand
CAGAGCGGCGGATATCAAGCCGATGGCCTCGAGAATGTTCGATTTTCCAGCCCCATTGCCACCAACAAATATATTAACTCGACCGAAATCCAACGACAAATCTTTAATAGATTTAAATCGAAATATTTCTATTTTTTTAATCATTGGGCACTCAATTATTTTGCATCCGTGGTCGGTCGATAAATTACTAGCTCCATGAGCACCTCTGCCACACAATCAATTACACCTCGATGCGCGTTTCGGTGCCATCTGAAGAACCGTTGGAACTTCTTACCGTCTATGGTACAGCGCTCTCGCATTCCCCCAGTATGGCTCACCATTGTTTCGAAAGATCGCTTCTTTCGAATAGGCAATTCAGCACTTCGTGTTGTGACTCACCGTTGGCGCTCCGCGATGCGACACCTTGGGGCAGCAAGGGCTTGCCTCGTGCCACTTTCAAAATGACCGAGGCCATAGTACTGTTCGAGCGAGTCGGACGAAACTGCGGCGGCAAGGGACAGATTGTCCCTGCTCGCAAGATCGCGTCGGGCTGCTAAGCAGAGAGAGCCGACAGCCATGAACTCGCGGAGCCCTCACGCCCGGGCGCAATTTGATAGCCTGATGCTGACGGTTCCGACCGCCTACTTGTGGCCGATTCCCATCATTCAAATGCGGCATTAGCTTCGGCCTGGCGACCACCTGGGTGATCACGTCAACCCATCAGGCTGTCCATACGCCATCAGCACCCCTGATTGTTTGAACCGCAATCCGCACCTTTTCCCGCGTGCCCCCCGAATTCCGATGCATGCACCATACACACGGGGTCACCCACTATCCCCGGCTTCACAACCGCTACAAGAAGCATTGCAAAAAAACAGTAGCTGCTTACGCTTTTCAATCAAGCACAAACAGCGAATACAACCACCAGAAAAATCCCAAAAAACCTGAAATCAGCCTCCCAAAGCCCCTTTCAGGCCCGTCACAGACCACCCAAAAGGCTATTTGGGATATTTTTCAGACTTTTCGGCCAATTTTCAGACAGATTTTTACCAAAAATCCCAATCAGAAAAAGCGCAAGCAGCTCACATTTTTTGCTGCGCTTTTTGCAGTCAGCTTCAGCCCGCCACGGGCGTGATGGCCGCCACGGGTTCGGGGGCCAGCAGGCTGCCGTCGCGCAGGCCGCGCACGGTGCCCAGGCACAGGCCAAACACCACCAGCGAGGTCAGCGCCAGCAGCAGGGTGCCCGCCATCTGCAAGCCGCCTGATTCGGCCAGCGCAGCCAGCCTGAGCGTGAGTGTGGTGAAGGCCGCCAGCGGGAACGACACCGCCCAAAAGGTGAGCGAGAACGGTTGGTTCACGGCCTGCTGTGCAATGCTGGCTACCCACAGCAGGAAGAACAGTGCCATGCCCCAGCAGGCCGCCACCACAGCCAGCGGTGCGTGCAGTTGCACCGCCACCAGGCCGATGACGGATGGCGGAGCCACGGTGATGAACCAGGTGGGCAGCAGGCGGTCGGGCAGCGGCCCCTGCACGGCGCGGCGCACCAGCAGCAGGCCCAGCACCACCGGCCACAGCAGCAGGCCCACGCCCCATTGCGCCATTGCCCACACGCTATGCCCCAGCGCCAGCCCGGCCAGCGGGGCCACCACATTGCCCACCACCGGAATGAACAGCACTGGCGTGACCGTGGGCCAGAAGGCCGGTGCCGATGGAGCCGGGGCGGCAGGCTTGACGGGCGACAGGCTGGCACCCTGAATCAGCCCCTGCAAAGCCGCTGGCGTGGACGACTGCGGCGCGGGCGGCACCGGCGTGGCCACCAGCCAGCGTTTGAGCACCCACACCGTGGCCCACAGCTGGCCCAGCGCGGCCAGCCACCACAGGGCATCGAACACCGGGTGCGTACCGGCCAGGGCCACGCCCAGCGTCACCAGCAGCAGGGTGGCCACGGGCAGCGCGGCCACAAACGCATGGCGCACGGGGTGGCGCAGGTCTTCGGCCAGCGCAGCCGGAAAGCGGTTGAACCGCAGCACCGACAGCCCCAGCAGGGCCACAAACACCAGCACGGCCACCACACCAAACACCAGCGACACGCCTGTGGCCGAGCTGCCCAGTGCAGCTTCGGCACTGTGCCAGGCCAGGGCCAGGCCAGCCAGCCCCATCACCACCGAAAACCAGCCGGGTATGAGAAATTTGAGTGGTGTGGGGTGCATGGTCAGTTCAGTCCGCAGTACAGGGCGGGGCAAGGTTGTCAGGAAAAATGGGCCAGCAGCCTGGGGCTGCGGCCATCAGCACTGGCTACAGGCGATCTTGTTTTCGGGCACGCCGAGTTTTTTCAGGATGATGGCCAGGGGGCAGAAATTGGTCAGCCCGAATTGGAACAGGTTCAGCCCCACAAAGGCGGTGAAGGCCAGAAACCACTTGTTCACGAAAAGGGGACTGGCTTCCACCCCCAGTGCCAGCGACACCAGGATGAACAGCCCGGCAATCACACGGATGTAGCGTTCTACGGTCATTTCAAAGCTCCTTCAGATCGGATTCAACACACACAAAAACAGGCACCGGCATGCAGCAGCGCCCCGCCCCTCAGGCATGGCGGCGGCGGTACACGGCGTAATACAGCACGGGGATGACGACCAGCGTCAGCAGGGTGGAGACGGCAATGCCGAAAATCAGCGACACGGCCAGGCCGTTGAAGATGGGGTCGTCCAGAATGAAGAAGGCACCCATCATGGCGGCCAGCGCAGTCAGCGCAATGGGCTGCGCCCGCACCACGGCAGACTGCACCACCGCCTGGGCAAACGGCACGCCGCGTGCGGTTTCCAGCTCGATGAAGTCCACCAGCAAAATGGAGTTGCGCACGATGATGCCGGCCAGCGCAATCATGCCGATCATGCTGGTGGCGGTGAACTGTGCGCCCATCAGGGCATGGCCGGGCATCACGCCGATCATGGTCAGCGGAATGGGGGCCATGATGATCAGCGGCGTGACATAGCTCCTGAACTGCGCCACCACCAGCAGGTAAATCAGGATCAGGCCCACGCCGTAGGCTGCACCCATGTCGCGGAAGGTTTCATAGGTGATCTGCCACTCGCCATCCCACTTGACTGCGTAGGCGCGGTAGGGGTCGGCGGGCTGGCTGATCCAGTATTCGCCCAGCGGGCCGGTGTTGGGCAGCGCGGCCTCGGCCATGCGGGTGCGGATGTCGAACAGGCCGTACAGCGGCGAGTCGAGCTTGCCCGCCATGTCGCCAAACACGTAGGTAACGGGCAGCAGGTTTTTGGTCATGCGGGGCATGTCGATCACGCCTTTGTCCACACTCACCAGCTCGGACAGCGGCACCATCGCACCGTTGGCGGCTTTCATGGGGATGGCCAGCACGGCATCCAGACCCACCTGCATGTCGCGCGGCAGTTGCAGGCGAATGGGCACGGCATGCTTGCTGAAGCCGTCGTGCAGATAGGTGACATCGGTGCCCGACAGCGCGGTGTACACCGCCTGCGAGATGGCGGCCACCGGAATGCCCAGCGACTCGGCCCGCACGCGGTTGACGCGCAAAAAGGCGCGGGGGGCGGGTTCTTTCAGGCTGGTGTCCACGCCCACGATGTCGGGCGTGGCGCTGAAGGCAGCGGCCACACGGCGGGCCAGCTCGTCGCGCCCTTCGGCGGTGGGGCCGTACACCTCGGCCACGATGGGCGACATCACGGGCGGGCCGGGGGGCACTTCCACCACCTTGATGCGGGCTCCGTGGGCCTGGGCAATGCGCTCCAGCTCGGGGCGCAGGCGCTGGGCAATGGCGTGGCTCTGGTCTTTGCGGTGCTGCTTGTCCACCAGGTTGACCTGCAAATCGCCGCTCTCGGCATCGGTGCGGAAGTAGTACTGGCGCACCAACCCGTTGAAGGTGATGGGGCTGGCCGTACCGGCGTAGCCCTGGATGTCGCGCACCTCGGGGGCCTGGGCCAAGTAGGCGGCCATGTCTTGCAGGGCGGCGGCGGTGTTTTCTAATGGCGTGCCTGCGGGCATGTCCACCACCACCTGGAATTCGCTCTTGTTGTCAAAGGGCAGCATTTTCAGGACCACAGCCTGGATGAGCGTGAGGCCCACCGACAGCAGCAGGGCCACCAGAATGCCGACCAGCAGCAGCCAGCGTTTGCCCGCACTGGCCAGCAGCGGGGTGAGCGTGCGGCTGAACACCGATTGCAGCCCGCGCCCGATCTTGCCGGGGCCGTGGGCCTCGTGGCCCGCGCGGGTGTCGGTGAGTTTGAGCGCCAGCCAGGGCGTGACGGTGAAGGCAATGCCCAGCGACAGCGCCATGCCCATGCTGGAGTTGATGGGGATGGGGCTCATGTACGGCCCCATCAGGCCAGACACAAAGGCCATTGGCAGCAGGGCAGCAATCACCGTCAGCGTGGCCAGGATGGTGGGGCCGCCCACTTCATCGACCGCGCGGGGAATGATGGTGGCCAGCGGCACACCGGGCGTGAGCATGCGGTGGCGGTGGATGTTCTCCACCACCACGATGGCATCGTCCACCAGGATGCCGATGGAAAAAATCAGCGCAAACAGGCTGACCCGGTTGAGCGTGAAGCCCCAGGCCCAGGAAGCAAACAGGGTGGCCGTCAGCGTCAGGATCACGGCCAGGCCCACGATGACGGCCTCGCGCTTGCCCAGCGCAAAGCCCACCAGCACGATGACGCTGGCGGTGGCAAAGGCGAGTTTCTGGATCAGCTTGTTGGCTTTTTCGGCGGCGGTTTCGCCGTAGTCGCGGGCCACGGTGACGTGGACGTTGTCGGGGATGACGGTGTTTTTCAGCTCATCCAGCCGCACGCGCACGGCACGCGACACGTCCACCGCATTCTGGCCGGGCTTTTTGGTGACGGACACCGTGACGGCCGGAAACACCTGGCCGGGTTGCACGGCGGCAGGGGCAGCGGCACCCGCATCGGCACCGGCCTGCATGGCCGCACCGGGGGTGAACCACACATGGCGCTGGGGCAGCTGGGCACCGGCTTCCACGCGGGCCACTTCACGCAGGTACACGGGGCGGCCCTGGCTGACGGCCACCACGATGTCGCCCACCTCGTCGGCAGAGCGCATGAATTCGCCGGTCTCCACGGTGAGCATGCCGGGCGAGCCTGCGCTGGTATCGGCCACGGTGCCCGAGGGCATGCCCAGGTTGGCCGAGGCCACGGCCTGCTGCAACTGCTGCACGCTCACGCCGCGCTCGCGCAGGCGGGCGGGCTCCAGCCACACATGCACGGCCTGGCCGGGGCCGCCTATGGTCTGCACCTCGCGGGTGCCTTTGACGCGCTTCAGCTCTGCTTCCACCGAGCGGGCCACGCGCTCCAGCTCCAGCGCCGACTGGCCATCCTGGCTCCACAGCGTGACGGCCAGCACGGGCACGTCGTCGATGCCCTTGGGTTTGACGATGGGCTCCATCACGCCCAGGCCCTGAGGCAACCAGTCTTTGTTGGCGTTGAGCACGTCGTACAGGCGCACCAGGGCCTCGGTGCGCGGCACGCCCACCTGGAACTGCACCGTCAGCACCGCCGCACCGGGGCGCGACACAGAATAGGTGTGCTCGATGCCGTGGATTTGCGACAGCACCTGTTCAGCGGGGCCAGCCACCATTTTTTCCACATCGGCACTGGACGCACCGGGGAACGGGATGATGACGTTGGCCATGGTCACGTTGATCTGCGGCTCTTCTTCGCGCGGCGTGACCAGCACGGCAAACAGGCCCAGCAGCATGGCGACGATGGCCAGCAGCGGCGTGAGGGCATTGGCCTGAAACTGGCGGGCAATGCGCCCGGACAGGCCCAGCACCTCAACTTGGTCAGGCTGACCAGATGAGGGTGGCATGGAGGGGGAAGGTGTGGTCATGGTGTGCGTCCTGTCGTCAGCGAGCGGGCGATCAGGGCTTGGCGGGCACCGGAGCGGGTGGGGCGGCTACTGGAGCGGGAGCGGGCGCGTTGGCCGCACCCAGGGCCAGGGGCCGGGCACCGGCCAGACCGGCGCGGATGGGGTCGAGCGCCACCTGCTCGTTGCCCGCCAGACCCGCCAGCACCTCGTAGTTGGCCGCGCCATCGGCACCGTTGCTGGCAGCACCCAGGCGCACGGCACGCAGCACAAAGCCGGGGGCTGGAGCGGCGGCACCCTGCGCAGCGGGGGCGGTTCTGGCCACGTACACCGCTGTCATTTCGCCCCGGCGGAACACGGCCTGGGCAGGCACGGTCAGGCGCTGGGCCTGGCCCGCCACAAAGCGCACCTGCACCTGCTGGCCGGGCACCAGGCCGGCGCTGGTGTCAGCGGCTAAATCCAACCGCCATTCCACGGTCTGCGACACCGGATCGGCAGCGGGCAAGGCGGTGCGGGCCACCGGGGCCACCCAGCGGCCATCGGGCAGGCGCACTTCAATGGCGGTGGCTTTGGCCACCAGGGGCTGGCGCGATGCGGGCACATGCACCACCGCCCGCATGGGCTGGGGGGCGTACACGGTCAACACGGGTGTGCCGGGCATGGCCAGATCGCCCGCCTCGGCCTGGGTGGAGAGCACCCAACCGTCGTAAGGGGCGGTGAGCCGCGTGAACCCTTGCGCCAGTTGCGACTGGGTTTGCCCCGCCACCGCTGCGCGCGTACCAGCCTGGGCGGCCTTGAACTGGGATTCGGCCACATCCAGGGCCGACTGGCTGACAAAGCCTTTGGCAAACAGGTCTTTGGTGCGGCCGTAGTTGGCTTGGGCGTTGGCCAGCTGGGCATCGGACTGCGCCACCTGGGCCTGGGCCTGGCTGACACCGGCCTGGGTCACCCGGTCGTCAATGAGGGCCAGCACCTGCCCTGCACGCACCCGGTCGCCAGCCTTGACCTGCAACTGCGCAATGCGGCCACTGGCTTGGGCCGACAGCGTGCTTTGCCTGACAGCCTGCAAGCTGCCTTCCAGCACCAAGCCCTGCCCCACCGCACGCGGGGCCACCAGTGCCACGGGCACCTCGGGTGCGGCAGGCTGGTTTTGGGCCAGCGCAGGCATCGCACCCAACAGGCCCAGCGTGGCCGCCATGCACCACGGCGCGGCAGGCCTGGCGACACGACTGAGCCAGCGGGAGGGCCAACGGGAGAGCCAACGAGAGGAAATGGTGTCAACAACAGTGGCAATCGGGGTCATGGGTGCGCCTTCCGCAAAGATGCGGGAAGTATATCAACATACCCCCAGGGGTACAAGGCGCGGGCTTTTGAGTGCTATTTCAATGGCTTTTCATGCAAAACCCACGCGGCTGGCCACGGCACACATCAGCTCATAGGCAATGGTCTGGGCCGCGTGGGCCACTTCGTCAATGGGCAGCACGGCTCCGGTCTGGCTGCGGCCCCACAGCACCACTTCGGCCCCTGGCCCCACGGCCTCCAGCCCGCGCTGGGCATGGGCCTCATCAACGGGGGTCAGGTCCACGGCCAGCATGTCCATGCTGACGCGCCCCACCAGGCGGGTGCGCACACCGGCCACCAGCACAGGTGCGCCCTGCCCCGCCGCACCGGGAGCGTGGCGGGGGTAACCATCGGCATAGCCGCAGGCCACCACGCCGATGCGCATGGCCTGCGCGGCGCGGAAGGTGGAGCCGTAGCCCACGGCATCGCCGGGCTGCAAATCCTGCACGGCAATCAGCTGGCTGGCCAGGGTCATGGCGGGCTGCAAGGCCCATTCACCGCTGGTGTGCTGGGGATGGTCGGGAGCCGATCCGTACACCATGATGCCGGGGCGCACCCAGTCTGAACTGAGCACGGCATCGCCGCCCTCCACACCGAGGTCGTTCAGGGCCGACTGCCCGTACCTGAGCAAGGCGGCGCTGTTGCACAGGCTGCGCTCACCGGGCAGATCGTGGGTGGCGGCCACGAAGGCACGCACCTGGTGTGCCACACCTGAAGCACCGGGCAACGCACTGTCGGCATCGCTGAAGTGCGTCATCAGCGAGATTTCTTCCACCTGAGGCAGGGCGTTAAGCCGCGTCCAGGCCGAGCGGAACTGGGCGGGCCGAAAGCCCAGCCGGTTCATGCCGGAGTTCATTTTCAGGAACACCCGGTGCGGCACCTGGGTTTTGTGGATGGCCAGCATGTCGATCTGCTGGTCGCAATGCACCACATGCCACAGGCCCAGGCGGGAGCAGAGTTCCAGATCGCGCTGCTCGAAGGCTCCTTCCAGCAGCAGGATGGGGCCGCGCCAGCCCAGGTCGCGCACGCGCTGGGCCTCGGCCAGGTCGAGCAGGGCAAAACCGTCGGCGGCACGCAGGGCATCGAACACGCGCTCAATGCCGTGGCCGTAGGCATTGGCTTTGACCACCGCCCACACACGGGCATCGCCGGCGGCGGCACGGGCACGCGCCAGGTTGTGGCGCAAGGCATCCAGGTGAACAGTGGCTTGAATGGGACGGGGCATGGGGCAATCCAACAGAAAACAAGAGACAAAACAAGTGCCAGCGCGACACTTGCCGTTGCAGGGAAAAAGGCCGCAAACCAGACGCGCGTGCTATAACCCGCGCACCGAAGAGACAACCAGCCGCAGACTTTTGCACAAACACAGCCTGTTGACGCGCTTTGGCCGTCACACAAACCACAAATTATCAGCATGAAGCGCGGCTTCTACACCATCATGACGGCGCAGTTTTTCAGCTCGCTGGCCGATAACGCGCTGTTTGTCGCAGCCATCGAGCTGCTGCGTACCAGCGGTGCTCCAGAGTGGCAACGGGCGGCCTTGGTGCCCATGTTTGCCCTGTTTTATGTGGTGCTGGCCCCGTTTGTGGGGGCGTTTGCCGATGCCAGGCCCAAAGGCCAGGTGATGTTCATCAGCAATGCCATCAAGGTGGCGGGCTGCCTGCTGATGCTGGTGGGCTTCAACCCGCTGCTGTCGTTTGCGGTGGTGGGCCTGGGCGCGGCGGCTTACTCTCCGGCCAAGTACGGCATCCTGACCGAATTGCTGCCATCGTCCCAACTGGTCAAGGCCAATGGCTGGATTGAGGGGCTGACCATCGCGTCCATCATTCTGGGGGTGTTGCTGGGGGGCCAGCTGGTGGGGCCTTTGCTGTCTGGCTACCTGGGCATGGTAGACCTGCCGCTGATTGACACGGGCATCGACTCGCCAGCCGAGCAGGCCATTCTGCTTCTGGTTCTGATTTACGGTGTGGCCGCGTGGTTCAACACCCGGATTCCACGGACTGACGCGGCCTTGAGGCCCTTGCCCGCAAACCGGCTGTCGCTCTTGGCAGATTTCAAGGTTTGCAACCACCGTCTGTGGAACGACAGGCTGGGTCAAATTTCCCTGGCCACCACCACCCTGTTCTGGGGTGTCAGCGGCAATTTGCGCTACATCGTGCTGGCGTGGGCTGCCGCAGCCCTGGGCTATTCAACCACCCAGGCTTCGTCGCTGGTGGGGGTGGTGGCGCTGGGCACGGCCGTGGGTGCGGTGGTGGCCTCAATGAAGATGCGCTTGGACAAAGCCACCAGTGTCATGCCGTTGGGCATTGGCATGGGGTTGCTGGTGATTCTGATGATCTTCATCGACAACGTCTGGGTGGCCATTCCCTTCTTGATCATGCTGGGGGCTTTGGGTGGGTTTTTGGTCGTACCCATGAATGCGCTGCTCCAGCACCGGGGCCACAACCTGATGGGCGCAGGCCGTTCCATTGCCGTGCAAAACTTCAACGAACAAGCCTGCATTCTGGGTTTGGGCTTCCTCTACAGCCTGAGCACAGGCATGGGTTTGTCGGCTTTTGCGGCCATCACCGCCTTCGGCATCCTGGTGGCGGGCGTGATGTGGCTCATCCAGCGTTGGCATGCCCACAACGAGGCCACACACCCCCAGGAATTGGCTCGGTTGCTGGCCATTGCCCGGCGCGACGAGCATTGACAGGCACACAAGGCCCTGCACACCGGGCGCACCAACCACCGAACCCGGATTGAGGACTCAGCCCCATGACCACACAGCCGCGCTCCGTGTATGACTTTGAGGCCACCAATATTGATGGCCAACCCGTTGCATTGTCTGCATACCGGGGCCAGGTTCTGCTGATCGTGAACACCGCAAGCGGCTGCGGCTTCACGCCCCAACTGTCCGGGCTGGAAGCCCTGTACAAAACCTATTCGGCCCAGGGGCTGGTGGTGCTGGGGTTTCCGTGCAACCAGTTTGGCGGGCAGGAGCCGGGGGACGAACACACCATCGCCCAGTTTTGCACCTTGAATCATGGGGTGAGCTTTCCCCTGATGAGCAAGATTGATGTCAACGGCCCCAAGGCGCTGCCGCTGTACCAGTGGCTGGCACAAACGGCACCCGGTCTGCTGGGCACACGCAGCATCAAGTGGAATTTCACCAAGTTCCTGATTGGCCGAGATGGCCAGACGGTTGCCCGGTTTGCACCACAGGACACGCCCGCCTCACTTGCCAAGGCCATTGAGGCGGCTTTGGCAGCCTGAGAAAAAGCCAAGAGCAAAGACTGAAGGCATCCCCCTCCGGTCACACGGTCACACCACAAAGCAAAAAAGCCCACACTGCAACGCGCAGTGTGGGCTTTTTTGTGCTTTGCAGCGGCTGCTTGCACAGCCGTTGCATCTCAACCATCAATCGGCAGCGGTTTCGCTTTCAACATCGGCCTGGTCTGCGGCCAACTGGGCGGCATCGGCTTCAGCAATGGCGCGGCGCTCGGCATCGTCCATGTCTTCCTTGACCTTGCGGGCCTTGTGGTAGGCCATGCCGGTACCAGCGGGAATCAAGCGGCCCACGATGACGTTTTCTTTCAGGCCACGCAGCGGATCGCGCTTGCCCATGATGGCGGCCTCGGTCAGCACACGGGTGGTTTCCTGGAAGGATGCGGCAGAGATGAACGAGTCGGTGGACAGCGATGCCTTGGTGATACCCAGCAGCACGTTGCTGTACGTTGCAGGAATCTTGCCCTCGGCGCGCAGTGCGTCGTTGGTGTTCAGGATTTCCGAACGCTCGATCTGCTCACCGCTGATGTAGGTGGAGTCGCCCACGTTCTCGACCACCACACGGCGCAGCATCTGGCGAACAATCACTTCAATGTGCTTGTCGTTGATCTTCACGCCTTGCAGGCGGTACACGTCCTGCACTTCGTCCACGATGTAGCGGGCCAGCTCTTCCATGCCCAGCAGGCGCAGGATGTCTTGCGGATCGGCGGGGCCGTCCACGACGCTTTCGCCCTTGTTGACGACCTGTCCTTCGTGAACCAGGATGTTCTTTTCCTTGGGGATCAGTTCATCCCACACCTTGCCCTCGGGGTCGGTGATCTGCAAGCGCACCTTGCCCTTGGTTTCCTTGCCGAAGGACACGGTACCGGTCATTTCGGCCAGCATGCCCTTGTCTTTGGGTGAACGGGCTTCGAACAGCTCGGCCACACGGGGCAAACCGCCGGTGATGTCTCGGGTTTTCTGACCTTCGATTGGGATACGGGCCAGCACTTCGCCGGGGCCGACCTTTTGGCCGTCTCGCACCTGCAACAGCGCACCCACCTGGAAACCGATGGTCACCGAGTGGTCTGTGCCTGCAATCTTGACTTCGTTGCCCTGTTCGTCCAGCAGCTTGACCTGCGGGCGGATGATCTTGGCAGCACCACGGCGCTTGGGGTCGATCACCACCAGCGTGGCCAGGCCGGTGACATCGTCCACTTGCTTGGCAACAGTCAGGCCTTCTTCCACGTTCTCGAACTTCACCTGTCCGGCGAACTCGGTGATGATGGGGCGGGTCAGCGGATCCCAGTTGGCCAGAATGGTGCCGGCCTTGATTTGCTGGTCAGGCTGAACAGCCAGTGTCGCGCCGTAAGGCACTTTGTGGCGTTCGCGCTCGCGGCCCAGGTCATCGTGGATGATGATTTCGCCGGAACGGGCAATCACCACCAGCTCACCCTTGGTGTTGCTGACGTAGCGCATGGTGGCGTTGAAGCCAATGGCACCGTTGGACTTGGCTTCCACGCTGGATGCGATGGCGGCACGGGATGCCGCACCACCGATGTGGAAGGTACGCATGGTCAGCTGCGTACCGGGTTCACCGATGGATTGGGCTGCAATCACACCCACGGCTTCGCCCATGTTGACCAAGCCACCACGGCCCAGATCGCGGCCATAGCACTTGGCGCAGATACCGAAGCGGGTTTCGCAGGTCAGTGCGGTGCGCACCTTGACTTCGTCCACGCCGGCGGCTTCCAGATCGTCGAGCGTGTCTTCGTCCAGCATTTGGCCAGCGGGCACCAGCACAGCGCGGGTTTCGGGGTGCAGCACTTCTTCGGCGGTGGTGCGGCCCAGCACGCGGTCGCGCAGGGATTCGATGGTTTCACCACCTTCCACGATCGAACGCATCACGGTGCCATTGCTGGTTCCGCAGTCATCCTGGTTGACAACCAGATCTTGCGTCACATCAACCAGACGGCGGGTCAGGTAACCCGAGTTGGCGGTCTTCAATGCCGTGTCAGCCAGACCTTTACGCGCACCGTGCGTAGAGATGAAGTACTGCAACACGTTCAGACCTTCACGGAAGTTGGCCGTGATGGGGGTTTCGATGATGGAGCCATCGGGCTTGGCCATCAGACCGCGCATACCGGCCAGCTGGCGGATCTGGGCGGCGGAACCCCGTGCGCCCGAGTCGGCCATCATGTAGATGGAGTTGAACGACTCCTGATCCACCTCGTTGCCGTGGCGGTCAATGGTTTTTTGCTTGGCCAACTGGGCCATCATGACCTTGGAGACTTCGTCACCGGCCTTGCCCCAGATGTCCACCACCTTGTTGTAGCGTTCGCCGGAGGTCACCAGACCGGAGGCGTACTGCTGGGCGATTTCTTTCACCTCTTTTTCAGCGCGGCTGATGATGCCGTGCTTTTCTGGTGGCACCAGCATGTCATCGACGGCAATCGAAATGCCCGACCGGGTGGCCAGCTTGAAACCGTTTTGCAGCAGCTTGTCGGCAAACACCACCGTTTCTTTCAGACCGCACTTGCGGAAAGAAGTGTTGATCAGGCGGGAGATTTCCTTTTTCTTCAGTGCCTTGTTCAGGTTGCTGAAGGGCAGGCCCTTGGGCAGGATTTCAGACAGCAGGGCACGGCCAACCGTGGTGTTCACCACGGTGGTCTGGGGTGTGAATGTGCCGGTAGCCTTGTTTTTGACGTACTCGGTCAAACGCACGCTGACCTTGCTGGTGATCTCAACCACGCCCGCATCGAGTGCGCGCTGCACTTCAGCCACATCGGCAAAGATCATGCCCTCGCCCTTGGCATTGATGCGCTCACGGGTGGCGTAGTACAAGCCCAGCACAACGTCTTGCGAGGGAACGATGGACGGCTCGCCGCTGGCGGGGAACAGCACGTTGTTGGAGGCCAGCATCAGCGTGCGGGCTTCCATCTGGGCTTCCACCGACAGGGGAACGTGAACAGCCATCTGGTCACCGTCGAAGTCGGCGTTGAACGCAGAGCAGACCAGCGGGTGCAGCTGGATGGCCTTGCCTTCGATCAGGATGGGCTCAAACGCCTGGATGCCCAGGCGGTGCAGCGTGGGTGCGCGGTTGAGCAGGATGGGGTGCTCTTTGATCACCTCTTCCAGAATGTCCCACACCACGGGCGTACCGGATTCGACTTCTTTCTTCGCAGCCTTGATGGTGGTGGCGATGCCACGCACTTCCAGCTGGGCAAAGATGAAAGGCTTGAACAGCTCCAGGGCCATCAGCTTGGGCAAACCGCACTGGTGCAGTTTGAGGGTTGGGCCCACGGTAATCACGGAACGACCGGAGTAGTCCACGCGCTTGCCCAGCAAGTTCTGGCGGAAACGGCCAGACTTGCCCTTGATCATGTCGGCCAGCGACTTGAGTGCACGCTTGTTGGCACCCGTCATGGCCTTGCCGCGACGGCCGTTGTCCAGCAGGCTGTCCACGGCTTCTTGCAGCATGCGCTTTTCGTTGCGCGCGATGATTTCCGGAGCCTTCAGTTCCAGCAGACGGCGCAGACGGCTGTTGCGGTTGATGACGCGGCGGTACAGGTCGTTCAGGTCGGAGGTGGCGAAACGGCCACCGTCCAGCGGCACCAGGGGGCGCAGGTCGGGTGGCAGCACGGGCAGCACGTCCAGCACCATCCACTCGGGCTTGATACCCGACTTCTTGAATGCCTCAATGACCTTCAAACGCTTGGCGTTTTTCTTGATCTTGAGTTCGGAGCCGGTCAGATCATTGCGCAGCTTTTCGATTTCGACATCCAGGTCGATGCTTTCCAGCAGCTCCTTGATGCCTTCCGCGCCCATCTTGGCCACGAACTCGTCGTAGCCGTATTCCTTGCACTTCGCGTCATAGTCGTCCTCGGACATGATGCTGTATTTCTTCAGCGGGGTCATGCCGGGGTCAACCACCACATACGCTTCAAAGTACAGCACGCGCTCGATGTCGCGCAGCGTCATGTCCAGCACCATGCCCAGGCGGCTGGGCAGGGACTTCAGGAACCAGATGTGGGCGCAAGGTGCAGCCAGATCGATGTGGCCCATGCGCTCGCGGCGCACTTTGGTCTGTGTGACTTCAACGCCGCACTTCTCGCAAATCACGCCACGGTGCTTCAGGCGCTTGTACTTGCCGCACAGGCACTCGTAGTCTTTGATGGGGCCAAAAATCTTGGCGCAGAACAGACCATCACGCTCAGGCTTGAAGGTGCGGTAGTTGATGGTTTCAGGCTTTTTGACTTCGCCGAAAGACCATGAACGGATTTTCTCGGGTGAGGCCAGACCGATGCGGATGGCATCGAAATGCTCGTCAGGCGTGAACTGCTTGAACAGGTCGAGTAATGATTTCATTTTTTAAATCCTTGTCTTTCCTGCTGATTAAGAACGCTCAAGTTCAATGTCGATGCCGAGTGAGCGGATTTCTTTCACCAGCACGTTGAACGATTCGGGCATGCCCGCCGAGATGGAGTGTTCGCCCTTGACAATGCTCTCGTACACCTTGGTACGACCTTGCACATCGTCGGACTTGACGGTGAGCATTTCTTGCAGGGTGTAAGAAGCGCCGTATGCCTCCAGTGCCCACACTTCCATTTCACCGAAACGCTGGCCACCGAACTGGGCTTTACCACCCAGCGGTTGCTGCGTAACCAGCGAGTAGGGGCCAGTGGAGCGGGCGTGCATCTTGTCATCGACCAAGTGGTGCAGCTTCAGGTAGTGCATGTAGCCCA
Source organism: uncultured Comamonadaceae bacterium (assembly GCA_937868695.1). Lineage (GTDB taxonomy): Bacteria > Pseudomonadota > Gammaproteobacteria > Burkholderiales > Burkholderiaceae_C > UBA2334. The sequence continues at coordinate 3,432 of CALMMY010000445.1, read as the reverse complement.
CGGTGGTTTTGCGCTCGAAAGCATCGCCCGTGCGACCGTCGTACAACTGCGCCTGGGTGCGTGTTTCAGTCAGGCCCTTGGCTTTTGCAATGTCATCGGGATATGCCAGCTTGAGCATGTCCATGATCTCTGCTTCGGAGGCTCCGTCGAACACGGGTGATGCAAACGGCACGCCCTTGGTCAACTCTTGGGCCATGCTGCGCAGTTCGTCATCGCTCAGCTGGGTCAAATCTTCCTTGCGGCCAGTGGTGTTGTAAATCTGTTCCAGGAAGGCACGCAGCTCAGACGTGGCGGCTTCGCGCTGCAACATGTCACCAATGCGCTGACCCAGACCCTTGCCGGCCCAACCCAAATGGACTTCTAACACCTGACCGATGTTCATGCGCGAAGGCACGCCAAGCGGGTTCAGCACGATGTCAACCGGCGTACCGTCGGCCAGATGGGGCATGTCTTCCACGGGGGTGATCTTGGAGACCACACCCTTGTTACCGTGGCGACCGGCCATCTTGTCACCTGGCTGCAAACGGCGCTTGACAGCCAGATAGACCTTGACCATTTTCAGCACGCCAGCGGGCAGCTCGTCGCCTTGCGTCAGTTTCTTGCGTTTTTCTTCAAAAGCGAGATCGAAACTGTGGCGGGTCTGTTCCATCGAGTTCTTGATGGATTCGAGCTGAACGGCCACTTCATCGTCTGCCGGACGGATATCGAACCAGTGGTATTTCTCGATGTCCGACAAATAGGCCTTGTCAATGACCGTGCCCTTGGACAGCTTCTTGGGGCCACCGTTGGCCACTTTGCCGGTCAGCAGCTTTTCAATCCGGTCAAACGCATCGGCTTCCACAATGCGCAGCTGGTCGTTCAAGTCCAGACGGAAACGCTTGAGTTCGTCGTCAATGATCTGCTGGGCGCGCTTGTCGCGGGTGATGCCTTCACGGGTAAACACCTGCACGTCAATCACGGTGCCGGAGCTGCCCTGATCCACGCGCAACGAGGTGTCTTTCACATCGCTGGCTTTTTCACCGAAGATGGCACGCAGCAACTTCTCTTCTGGCGTGAGGGTGGTTTCGCCCTTGGGTGTGACCTTGCCCACCAGCACATCGCCGGGCAGCACTTCGGCACCCACGTAGATGATGCCGGAGTCGTCCAGACGGTTGAGTTGCTGCTCGGCCAGGTTGGGGATGTCGCGGGTGATTTCTTCTGCACCCAACTTGGTGTCGCGCGCCATCACCACGAGTTCTTCGATGTGGATGGAGGTGTAGCGGTCTTCGGCCACCACGCGCTCGCTGATCAGGATCGAATCTTCGAAGTTGTAGCCGTTCCAGGGCATGAAGGCGATCAGCATGTTCTGACCGATGGAGATTTCGCCCAGATCGGTCGAGGCTCCGTCGGCAATCACATCACCCTTGGCCAGTTTGTCGCCCTTCTTGACGATGGGGCGCTGGTGGATGTTGGTGTTCTGGTTGGAACGCTGGTATTTGATGAGGTTGTAGATGTCCACACCCACTTCACCGGCCACAGCCTCGGCATCGTTGACACGAATCACGATGCGGGTGGCATCCACATAATCCACCACGCCGCCACGGCGGGATGTCACCACTGTGCCCGAGTCCACAGCAGCCACGCGCTCAATGCCCGTACCCACCATTGGTTTTTCAGGACGCAGCACCGGCACAGCCTGGCGTGACATGTTGGCACCCATCAGCGCGCGGTTCGCATCGTCGTGCTCCAGGAATGGCACCAGCGATGCGGCCACCGACACGATCTGCCCAGGCGACACATCCATGTATTGAATGGTTTCGGCCCCCACCAGTACCGACTCGCCTTTTTCACGGGCGGATACCAGTTCACCGATCAGGTTGCCGTCGGCATCCAGCGCGGCGTTGGCCTGGGCAATGACGTACTTGCCTTCTTCGATGGCGGAGAGGTAATCAATCTGGTTGGTCACCTTGCCGTCCACCACGCGGCGGTACGGGGTTTCGATGAAACCGTACTCGTTCAGGCGGGCGTACAAAGCAAGCGAGTTGATCAGACCGATGTTCGGGCCTTCGGGCGTTTCAATGGGGCACACACGACCGTAGTGGGTAACGTGAACGTCACGCACTTCAAAGCCGGCGCGCTCGCGGGTCAGACCGCCTGGTCCCAGTGCGGAAACACGACGCTTGTGGGTAATTTCAGCCAGCGGATTGGTCTGATCCATGAACTGCGACAACTGTGACGCGCCGAAGAACTCTTTGAGGGCCGCAGAAATCGGCTTGGAGTTGATCAGGTCGTGCGGCATCAGCGGCTCTTGCTCGGCCTGACCCAGACGCTCTTTCACGGCCTTTTCGATGCGGGCCAGGCCAGTGCGGTATTGGTTTTCAGCCAGCTCACCCACGCAACGCACGCGGCGGTTGCCCAAATGGTCGATGTCATCGACTTCACCACGGCCATTGCGCAGATCCACCAGGATCTTCACCACGGCCAGAATGTCGTCATTGGAGAGCACCATGCTGCCGGTGGACTCTTCGCGGCCCACGCGGGCATTGAACTTCATGCGACCCACGCGCGACAGATCGTAGGTGTCCGGGTTGTAGAACAACCGCTGGAACAGGGCCTGCACCGCATCTTCGGTGGGCGGCTCACCAGGGCGCATCATGCGGTAGATGGCCACACGTGCTGCAAACTCGTCTACGGTTTCGTCGATACGCAGCGTTTGCGAAATGTAGGCACCCTGGTCCAGCTCGTTGGTGTACAGACACTGGAGATCCATCACGCCAGCACTGCGCAGCTTTTTCAGCAATGCCTCGGTCAGCTCATCGTTGGCCTTGGCAATGATTTCACCTGTGTCACCGTCAACAATGTTGCGGGCCACCACGCGGCCAATCAGGAAATCTTCGGGCACGCTGACATATGTGGTGCCAGACTGTTCCATTTCGCGGGTGTGGCGCGCGGTGATGCGCTTGTCTTTGGCCACCACCACCTTGCCGGTTTTGTCGGTGATGTCGAAACGGGCCACTTCGCCACGCAGCCGTTCGGCCACAAACTCCATTTGCGCGCCACTGTCCATCAGGCGGAAGTGGTCGTTGACAAAGAAGTTGGCCAGGATGGTTTCCGGTGTCAGTCCAATCGCCTTGAGCAGAATGGTCACGGGCATCTTGCGGCGGCGGTCCACCCGGAAAAACAGCACATCTTTGGGATCGAACTCAAAGTCCAGCCACGAGCCACGGTAGGGAATGATCCGGGCCGAGAACAACAGTTTGCCGGAGCTGTGTGTCTTGCCTTTGTCGTGTTCAAAGAACACGCCAGGAGAGCGGTGCAACTGGGACACGATCACCCGCTCGGTTCCATTGATGATGAATGAGCCTTTTTCGGTCATCAGGGGCACTTCGCCCATGTACACCTCTTGCTCTTTCACCTCCTTGATCACTTTCGACTGGTTGGTCGAGGATTCAC
>CALMMY010000444.1 GCA_937868695.1 uncultured Comamonadaceae bacterium | reverse complement strand
CGAAGTCGAAAACCTGCAGGTTGCCAGCGGCTTTGCCTACGGGCGCATGTGAGCCTACCCAGCGCATACTTCTGCCCTGCGCTGAATCAATCGCTTTCTGAAAACAAGGCACACATGGACGACTACAGGGACGCAGCCAAACGGCACTTGGACGATGCCGACTTGTTGTTTGCACAAAACCCACAGCGTCTGGCAAACGCCAGTCACCTGTACGGAATTTCAGCCGAGTGCTCTCTGAAAACTGTGGCACGGAAATTCAATCCGAGTGCCCAGTTCCGTGGAAAAAAGGGACTGAAAGGACACATCCCTTCACTTTTTTCCGAACTGTTGCATGTGGCTCCGGACTTGGCAAACAACACAATATTGGTGGCGCAAATTCGTCGTTTGGAGCCGCGTTTTTCTGACTGGGATGTGAGTCAACGCTATGAACCACAGGCCAACTTTGTTGCGGGCACTGTTTCAGCTCAGAAAATAGGGGCCACAGAAGCCCATTTGCTCATGACAAATTGTTTATCGGGGCTGCTATGAATGTACTTGCCAACTTGCTGGATTGGGAATCGGTTGAACAACGGCTGGTGGAGTCGCTGAAAAGCCACCTGCTTGCCCCTGCATTGCAAACCCTGGTGGCAGGGGAATGCGTGATTTTGGTTCGCAACTGGTACGGCCAATTGATGCTGCTGCTCCCCTGCACCCGAAGTGAACTTGAGCGTTCCAGCTGCCTGCCATTGGTAGAGGATTTGCGCTCACAAGCCGGTAGCCTTGCCTTACCCACCTGGGTGATGTGCCGCGATGAGTTGTTTGGAGCCGAGGCTTACTGGAGCGACCCCGCTTTGCTGCCTCTGCTGCATGCCCCGGTTCAGCTCATGCTGTTGGAGCGACAGGACAAAGACCGGGATTGGCTGTTGCCCACTCAAGGCGGTCATGCAACCCGGCATGCGAAAAGATGCGTTTTTTTCAGCATCAAAGGAGGGGTGGGACGGAGTTCCGCACTCACCATGCTGGCCATTGAACTGGCAAGCCAAGGAAAACGGGTGCTGGTGGTGGATGGGGACTTTGAATCTCCGGGCCTGTCTTCGAGTCTGTTGCCGCATGGAGACGGACAACCGCCCTATGGCGCAGTCGATTGGCTGACTGCGCAAGCCTTGGGCGCAGATGAAAAGACCCTGCAAGACATGGCGTTGAAGCAAGTGGTGGAACACAGCCCCCTCAATGCCCGCTTGGCGTTGAAAGGGCAATTGCTGGTTGCACCGGCTTACGGCCAACATACCCAAACCTATGTAGCCAAACTGGCACGCCTGTACCGCCAAAGCCCAGACGGACAGACATATGCACAGCGCCTGAATCGGTTGTTGACAACACTTGAAACCGAGCACGGGATTGACGTCACCTTGTTTGACAGCCGTGCTGGCATTGATGAAACATCTGCCGTGGCTGTGACGCAACTCAACCCCGATGTGTCCTTTCTGTTTGCCATCAATACCCGTCAGACATGGGATGCCTACCGTCTGTTGTTTCAGCATTTGCAACGCAATCGTCTGCTGTTTAACAACCAAATTGGTTCCGATTCAGACGAATGGAGTTTGCGCGAGAGTCTGCATGTAATTTCTGCATTGACTCCACAGGAAGCGGGTGCCTATGTGGGATATTTTGAGAATTTACAATCCAACTCTTATGACACATTTTGTGAAATTTATGATGAGGATGTCTATAACGAAGAGGACCAAATAAACCCCTATGTATTTGCACCTTCCCCAGATGATGTAGAAGCCCCTCATTTTGCCGCCAAGGTAATGTGGAATGATGCACTGCGGGCATTCAATCCGCTGAATCAGCCTGATTTACTCACTGAATCCATTGTCCAGGCAGCATTTTCTGAATTCATCAACAAAGCCAATTACTTATTGGGCATTGAGCCATGAGTGATTTATTTGAATCCCCAGCATTTAATCCATCTCAGCGCAAAAGATTGCGCGATGAATTAGCAAAGGCACTGGAGCGTGTGGCTACCGACGGCAGCCCCAAAGACTGGAGAGATGTTTACATTCCCCCATCTCATTTGCAGGCACTCGATCCGCAGCGCATGGTGGTTGAAGGTATGCGGGGAGCGGGTAAATCATTCTGGACAGGCGTGCTAACGAATTCAGAATTTCGCAAGCAGCTGGAAGTTCAAGATATTGGAATTGACCTCAAAAAATCACTCCAAAGCATTCAGCAGAGTTACCGAATCGGATTGGATGCGGGCACGAATGAAACCAATTTCCCCAAACCTAATGAGTTGGCCAATCTGCTTGCCTTACCCGGCGTGAACGCAGAAACCATCTGGATGGTGGCCATTTTGCGGCTGTTCCCACCAGATACCGAATTGGGTATGCCGGAATCTACAGACCGATACGACACGTGGACGGCACCAGTAGCTTGGGCGGGATTGAATCCGGCACGACTGTCCAATGGCGTGGCTTTTCTCGATCAGCGCCTGGCAACAGCCCGCCAGACAGCCTTGGTCGTGATTGATGCCATTGACCGGGCATCCCATGATTTATCGCAGGTTTCTGCAATGGGTGCTGGCTTGCTTCGGGTATTGCTGGAGTTGCGCTTTGCCAAAGGATTGCGCGTTAAAGCCTTTTTTCGTGAGGATGTGCTGTCCCGCTCCAGTCCGTCGGTGGTCGATGCATCCAAATTACTTAACAACAAAGTGGTTCTGAAATGGGATCAAAATGAGCTGTATAGTTTGGCATTTTCCAGAATTGCACAGCAATCCACATATTTTCGGGAAAGATTTAAAAATATTGCAGGCTTCAGTTGGAAACGAGACTCTGCACAACGCTATGTCTGCGACAAAATAAATGACATCGATATTCAAAAATATCTCTGGTGCGCCTTGGTTGGTAACTACATGGGTAAAACTGCTACCAAAGGACACAGCTACCCTTATATTTTTAATCATTTGAGTGATGGATTGGGTCGTGTAGCACCGCGAATTTTTTTGGTTGCATTGAAAGAAGCCTTGGCTGCGACAGTCCATCAATATGCGGAAAAAACCACCCATGTCATTCATCATGAAGCCATCAAAGATGGCGTACGTGCCGCCAGCGATAATCGCGTAGTCCAGTTGAGAGATGAGTATGCTTGGATCGATCCCGCACTTCATTGCATACGCGCTCAGAAAGAAACTGTCCCAATGGATTGGAGTACGTTGAAGAGCATTTGGTTTGCTAATAATGCAGCTGTGTTGAATGAAATAGAATCCATGCGCCAACGGGCATTGATACCTTGGAAAATCAATTCAGACCCTGTCATTCAAATCGAAATATTGCGCTCTACACTGAATGAAATTGGCGTGATCAAAGTCAAAATAAAGAGCAATGAAGAGCGCATTGAAATACCCGATATTTTCCGTTTGGCCTACCAAATCGGGCGCAAAGGCGGCATTGCCACCAACAAAAAATAATGCATCGCTCCGCATGTGCTTTAGTGGATGGCTGCCACACCTGAAACACAGCACAGGCAATCCGCTGTTCACCACTGAGTTCATCCATGCCCCGCTTCCACTGCCCCATTCCCCTCGCCAGCGGCCAGACGGTCGATCT
>CALMMY010000443.1 GCA_937868695.1 uncultured Comamonadaceae bacterium | reverse complement strand
AACTCAGCCTGCTGTTGGCTGACAACGACCTTGTGGAGATTTGCCATGACAACAAGCAGAACCAACTACAAAAGTGATGCCCTCGCCTCGGTTCACGCCTCGGCAGCCGCCCTGCACAAGGTGGGTGCCATTGACCAAACCACCATGCGCCGGTTTGATGCTTCGTGCCTGGCCACCCCGGCCCCTCTGGCCCCCCAGCAAATCAAGGCCATCCGGGAGCAGGCCAAAGTGAGCCAGCCCGTGTTTGCACGCTACCTCAACACCAGCGAATCCACTGTTCAAAAATGGGAGTCTGGCAGCAAGCACCCCAGCGCAATGGCCCTCAAACTGCTGAGCGTGGTGCAAAAGCATGGCTTGGATGTGTTGATCTGAATTTCGCATATCAGCTAGTCCGTTATCAGTCTTGTTGGGGAGCTGATCGGCCTTGAGAATGGCTTGAGCATGCAGGCCTCAGTGGGCTTGCGCACACCATCCATCCAGACAACAAGGCGGAGACATGACGATTGCAAGCAAAACACAGGTGGCCATCATCGGCGCTGGCCCATCGGGCCTGCTGCTGGGGCAGTTGCTGTACAAGGCCGGCATCGATGCGGTGATTCTGGAACGCCAGACCGGCGACTATGTGCTGGGTCGCATCCGGGCCGGTGTGTTGGAGCAGGTGTGCATCGACCTGCTGGACGAAGCCGGTGTGGGCCAGCGCATGCACGCTGAAGGGCTGGTGCATGGCGGGTTTGACCTGCTGTTCAATGGCCAGCGCCACCGCATCGACATGAATGGCCTGACCGGCGGCAAGAACGTGATGGTGTACGGCCAGACCTCCGTCACCCGCGACCTGATGGAAGCCCGCCAGGCCGCCGGGCTGCCCACCGTGTACGAAGCCATGAACGTGCAGGTGCATGGCTTTGACAGCACCACCCCCAGCGTCACCTACGAAAAAGACGGCCAGCACCACACGCTGCACTGTGATTTCATTGCCGGGTGCGACGGCTTCCACGGCGTGTGCCGGGCCAGCGTGCCCCGCGATGCCATTGCCGAATATGAAAAGGTGTACCCGTTTGGCTGGCTGGGCCTGCTGTCAGACACGCCGCCGGTGCATGAAGAGCTGATCTACGTCAACAGCCCGCGCGGCTTTGCGTTGTGCAGCCAACGCAGCGCGACACGCAGCCGTTACTACCTGCAAGTGCCGCTGACCGACCGCATCGAGGAATGGACGGACGATGCTTTCTGGCAGGAGCTGAAACTGCGCCTGGACGCGCCAGCCCGCGAAAAGCTGGTCACCGGCCCGTCGATTGAAAAGAGCATTGCCCCGCTGCGCAGCTTTGTGACCGAGCCCATGCGCTTTGGCCGTCTGTTTCTGGCAGGCGATGCCGCCCACATCGTGCCGCCCACCGGGGCCAAGGGCCTGAACCTGGCCGCCACCGATGTGAAATACCTGAGCCAGGGGCTGATCGGGCATTACCGGGGCCAGTCGGACACCGACCTGGATGCCTACTCTGACCGCTGCCTGCACCGCATCTGGAAGGCAGAGCGGTTTTCTTGGTGGTTCACCAGCCTGATGCACAAGTTTCCGGAAGACAGCCAGATCACCGCCAAGTTCCAGAACGCCGAGCTGGACTATCTGGTGCATTCACACGCAGGCAGCCTGACGATGGCCGAAAACTACGTGGGCCTGCCGCTGGACTTTGCCGAACCCTCGGGCCGCGCTTGAATGTCTGAGGTGTAGTGGCCCAGGGCTTCGCGCAAGGCCTGGGCAATCTGGTCGCGCAGCGCCGGGGGGGCGCACACCGTGCAGTGCGGGCCGTGGCGCAAGATGTCTCCCAGCAACTCGCGGGCATCGCTGTAGGGCACCGAGAGTTCATAGCCCCCATCGTCCAGCCAGCGCCCGGTCTGCTCGGGGTGCCACACCTCGCTGCTGACCCAGCGTGCCCGCATGGCGCTGAAGCGCAGCACCGCCAGATGCCGGGCCTCGCCACTGAAAATGCCGTAGCTTGACTGCGTGGCCCGCCGCAGCTCCTGCGGATCCATCTCCAGGGCCGCCACCGTCTTGCCTGCGCCGTCGGCCTGCAACAGTTGCACATGGCTCATGGCATCGACGGCAAAACTCCGAAAACCGTTGCGCAAGTGGCACCACGCATCCAGGTACCAGTTGTCGCGGTAATGCACCAGCTGCTGTGGCGACAACTCGCGCTGCAAGGTTTGGCCGGTTTCGCGGTTGTGGTGTTGCACCAGCAGCCGTGTTCTGGCCAGCGTGGCCGTGGCCACCACCTCAAACGCCTGGGGCGGCAGGGTGCGCTGGCCCGCACTCACCAACCGGATGCGCTGGGCCAGCGCCTGGCTGTTGAGATTCATCTCTTGCAGCAGCTGGCTCAGCCGTTCGTTGAGCGGTTGCAGCTTTTCGGCCAGCAAACCGGGGGCAAAGCTGGACAGCAGTTGCTGCACCGTGGCCAGGGCCACCAGCTCCTGCGGGGTGAGCCACAGGCCCGGCAGCTCCTTGCGCCCGTGCCCCGGTGCCAACCGGTAGCCACCCTGCATGCGGTCGTACTCCACCGGCAGATTCAGGCGGGAACGCAGGCTGGCCATGTCGCGCTTCAAGGTGGCCAGCGAGATGCCCAGCGCATCCATCAGCTCCTGGCTGGAGACAGCGTGGCGGCTGGTCAGCAGACCTTTGTAACGGTAAAGGCGGTCGATGTCTTTCATGCGGAGATCAGCGTCTGGGGTACACCCACTGCCCCGCTGCATCGCCCGATCTGGCTTTGCGCACACAGGCGGGAATCTGCCAATCGGGCACCGCCACGGTCTGGGGGCTGGCCAGAGTATCCATGAACACAGGGCCATCCTGCCAAGACCGCCACCAACGCCGAATGGCCAGTGACAGGGCACGGCTGGCTCGATGGCGGGTGGGCAACTCGGGGGCTGGGGCGGGGGCGGTGACTGGCTGGCATACCGTCTTCATGGGGAAATCCTTTCAGGGCAATGACTCAGGCTCAGGCTGGCGTGTGTGTGGCCAGCCCTTGATTCAGAA
>CALMMY010000442.1 GCA_937868695.1 uncultured Comamonadaceae bacterium | reverse complement strand
GCCACCTACCCCGAAGGCATTGCCAAGCTGAGCGCCCAGTTCATGCGCGACCCCACTACCGTGAAGGTGGAAGCCCAGCACAGTGGAAACCAGATCGAGCAACGCTGGTACGAAGTGAAAGACAGCGAGCGCCTGCACGCCGTGGGCCTGCTGCTGGCCCACTTCCGCCCCGCCAGCACACTGGCGTTTTGCAACACCAAAGCCCAGTGCCGCGACCTGGTGGAGGTGCTGCGTGCTCAAGGCACCAGCGCCCTGGCCCTGTTCGGCGAGCTGGAGCAGCGCGAGCGCGACCAGGTGCTGGTGCGCTTTGCCAACAAAAGCTGCTCGGTGCTGGTGGCCACCGACGTGGCCGCGCGCGGGCTGGACATTGCCAGCCTGGCCTGCGTCATCAACGTGGACGTGACCCCCGACTCTGAGGTTCATATCCACCGCATTGGCCGCACGGGCCGTGCCGGTGAAACCGGACTGGCGCTCAACCTCGTCAGCATGGACGAGATGGGCAATGTGGGCAAAATCGAACTGCTGCAAAAGAAGGAAACCGAGTGGAGCCCGCTGTCCGGGCTGACCCCAACCGGCAAAGGCCCGCTCATCCCACCGATGGTCACGCTGCACATCCAGGGCGGGCGCAAAGAAAAAATTCGCCCTGGCGATGTGCTGGGCGCACTCACCGCCGACCTGGGCTACACCCGCGAGCAGGTGGGCAAGATCAACGTGAACGAATGGTCCACCTACGTGGCCGTCAACCGCGACATTGCCCAGCAGGCCGCCAGCCGCCTGAATGCCGGGCGCATCAAGGGCAAAAGCGTGAAGGTGCGGGTGCTGGAAGACTGAGTCAACACCAGCCCGCACCGCCCGCTGTCCCGGCCCGGCGGGCCAGGATTTGGATTCAGAAAGCTCAGTTCAGCGTGAGCTTCTGCTTGTCAACCACGCTCTTGTACACCTCGAACTCGGCCTTGATCTGGGCGGCAAACTCCTCGGGCGTGTTGCCAATGACGAGAGAGCCGGTGTCTTCGATGCGCTTTTTGACTGCCGGGTCAGACAGAGCCTGTTTGGTGGCCGCGCTGACTTTGTCCACCACCTCTTTTGGCAAGCCTTTGGGGCCGAGAATGCCGTAGTACGCCATGCGGTTGACCGGCTCCAGCCCCACTTCCTTGAAGGTGGGCACATTGGGCAACACGGCCAAACGCTGCGGGGCCGCCACCACAATGGGAATCAGCTTGCCCGACTGGATAAAGGGCAGTGCCGACGGAATGTTGTCAAAAATGATGGGCACCTGGCCGCCCACGGTGTCGTTCAGGGCCGGGCCTGCGCCCCGGTACGGAATGTGAACGATGAACACCCCAGCCAGGCTCTTGAACAATTCGGTTTGCAAATGCCCGATGCCGCCCGTGCCCGACGAGGCATAGGAATATTTGCCGGGAGATTTTTTCAGCTCGGCCAGAAAACCCTTGTAATCCTTGGCTGGAAAGCTGGGATGCACCGCAATCACATTGGGCGTGGCCGCAATGTTGATGATGGGCGTGAAATCGGTGAGCGGGTTGTAGGGGTTGCGCGGGTTGATGGCCGGGTTGGCAGCCGTGGTGGACACGGTCGCCATGCCCAGCGAATAGCCATCGGCAGCGGCACGGGAAGTTTCCAGAGCGCCCACCACACCACCGCCACCGGCCTTGTTTTCCACAATCACCGACTGGCCCAGGATGCGGCCCAGTGGCTCGGACATGACGCGGGCCACGATGTCGGTGGTGCCACCGGGTGCAAACGGCACTTGCAGCTTGACGGGTTTGTTGGGGTAGGCCTGCGCCCACGCGCCACCTGCGGCCCCCAGCGAAACGGCCACCAGACTCCAACCCAATGCAGAACGACGGGAAAACATGAGCAAACTCCTTGATTGACAACGGATCACATTTCAATACATCCACCATGTTACCCAAGCCCCCACGGCACGGGCATGCAGGTAAACCCACGGCAAGCTATTCTTTCGGGCATGAATTTCGCCCAACTGCTGTTTCCAGATTTTTCGCTCATCCTTTGCGGCTACCTGCTGTGCCGCTACACCGCGCTCAACCGCAAGGTGTGGGAGCCGCTGGAAAGCCTGGTGTACTACTTTCTGTTTCCGGTGCTGCTGTTCCAGTCCATCGTGCGCAGTCCGCTGGATTTGGGGGCCGCCTCGGCGCTGGTGGGCGCGGGCCTGTCGCTGGCAATTGTGGGCATTGGCCTGAACTACTCGCTGCCCTGGTGGCCCGGCTTTCGGGGCCGCACCGATTTGCGGCTGCATGCGGCCAGTGCACAGATCGGCTTTCGCTTCAATTCCTTCGTGGCCCTGGCGCTGGCCGAGCGGGTGGCTGGCCCACAGGGCCTGCAACTGGTGGCGCTGCTGATTGGCATGTGTGTACCCATTTTCAACATAGGGGCCGTGTGGCCCATGTTCAGGCAGAAAGCCAACCACCACAACGCCAGCCTGGCGCGTGAGCTGGTGCGCAACCCGCTGATCCTGGCCACGCTGGGCGGCCTGCTGGCCAACCTGGCTGGCTTCCACATGCCCGAGTGGCTGACTCCCACTGTCTCACGCATCGGGGCCGCCGCCCTGGCCCTGGGCCTGATGGCCGCCGGAGCAGGCATGCAGCTGGGCTCGCTGGCTACAGCCAAACGCCTGGGGGTGGCGCTGCTGGCCATCAAACATTTCCTGCTGCCCGTGGTGGCCTGGGCGCTGGCCAAACTGTTCGGGCTGGATGCCACCCAGACGGCGGTGTTGCTGATGTTCTCAGCCCTGCCCACCGCCAGCAGCGCCTATGTGCTGGCAGCCCGCATGGGCTACAACGGGGCGTATGTGGCGGGGCTGGTCACACTCTCAACCCTGCTGGCCATGCTCAGCCTGCCGTTTGCACTGGGCGTACTACAAGGCTTGCAGCTGCCATAAGTGTTCAGCGTTGCTTCGCCTTGAGTCCAGGAAAGGGTTGAGCTGTCCGCTTCAAAGTGCTGGCTGAGATGGTTGGTCAGTGGTCTGCCGGTTTTGAGTGACGCTGCCTCACTCTGCGCCCGTTCAAGGGGTGAGCCGTCCTCCGCACACTGCGAGCAGAGATTG
>CALMMY010000441.1 GCA_937868695.1 uncultured Comamonadaceae bacterium | reverse complement strand
AGTCGGGCCTGGGCCGCGAAAACCACAAGGCCATGCTCGGCCACTACCAGCAGACCAAGAACCTGCTGGTCAGCTACAGCGAGAACAAACTCGGCTTCTTCTGATCTGTTGACTGAGCCCTTTCTCGCGTCTTGTGCCTCGCGCCGGAGGGGCCGCCACGCGGCTACCCGAGGGGCAACCACCTCATACTGGAGTACCAGAAATCGGTGGTCACCCCTCGGGAATCCGCGTGGCTCTTTGCCACTCGATGCGACGAGACATTGCAGTGGGGCTCTTTACGCTCAGGGCTGACCCATCTTCAGCGCAAAGGCTGGGGGGGGTGGCCGCCGATTTCTGGTACCCCAGTATGAGGCGGCTGCCCCACCCGGCCTTTGCGTTGCGCGCGCCCACCTTCTCGCATTCTGGAGACAAGCATGGTTGACAAAGTCATCGCCACCCCCGCCGCCCTTGAACTGGTGGCCTTCCTGAAAACCAAGCACGGCCCCGAGCTGATGTTCCACCAGTCAGGCGGCTGCTGCGACAACAGCGCGGCCAACTGCTACCTGCCCGGCGAAATCACCACCGGCGCGGGCGACGTGTACCTGGGTGACATCGGCGGCTGCCCGTTCTACATCGGCAGGGCGCAGTACGAGTACTGGAAGCACACCCAGCTCATCATCGACGTGATTGAAGGCCACGGCGGCACCTTCTCACTGGAGGGGCCGGAGGGCAAGGCTTTCCATACCCGCTCAAGGGTGTTCACCGACGCAGAGTTGGCCGAGCTGGGCATTGCCAGACCTGCATAGAGGCACGGAGCCACACCGCGCACAGGGCGCAATCAGCCTTTCCTGCCCAGTTTGCGGTACACCGTGGCGCGGCTGATGCCCAGGGCTTTGGCAGCGGCGGCCACGTTGCCGCGCAGGTCCTGTACGGTGCGGCGGATCAGGGCATCTTCCACGTCCCGCAGGGGGCCACCGGCTGCCATGCCAGGGGAGGGCGGGGCGAGGGGTGGTTGACTTGCTGACAAGCTGGGCATGTTGGTGGCCTGGGCCATCACTTGCAGGCGCAGGCCTGACCACAGCGGCACTTCCAGTGTTTGGCCGGGGTGGCGGGCCAGGTCGAACAGGTGGCCCTGTTCGATGGCGAACAGGGCATCCAGGGCCTGGGGCGTGGCCTGGCTCAGCCCCAGCATGTCGGCAGCGGGCGGGTTGAATCCGGTGATCAGCCCGTCTCTGGCCACGGCCAGCAGGCCATCGCCATCGCCACCCAGGGTCTGGCCTGGCCAGCCCAGTCTCAGCAGCAGGTGGTGCGGCTGGGCTTGCACCAAGGCGTTTTCGATACGCCGTGCCGACTGCGCGACCAGATGGCGCAGGGCAGGGCGTTCGGGCACCAGGATGCCGGTCAGATCCAGCATGCCCGCGCAACGCCCATCGGGGCCGATCACCGGGGCACCGGCGCAGCTGTAGATGGCGGTGTCGTCAAAAAAATGTTCGCCCCGGTGCAGCCACACGGGTTGCAGTTCATTGAGCGTGGCTCCGATGGCTGTGGTGCCCACTGCCCGCTCGGACAGATCCACACCCAGCCGCGCAATGGCGGTGGCGCGGCGGTCATGCCGGTCGATGGGGCCGCCCAATTCAATCACCACACCTTGCGCATCGGTCAGCAGCGCGAAGTAGCGCGTGTCGGCCACGGCTTTGGACAGCGTCTGGATGATGGGTCGGGCTGCACGCAACAAAGGCATGTTCTGCGCCAGCGTGCGGGACATGGCCTGGGGTTGCACGCTTTCAAAGCCCAGCTGCTGGCTGGGTGCGTGCCCTTGCGCCAGACAGCGTTGCCATGAACGGGCCAGCAACGGGGAGATGCCTGTGGGTGGTGGCTGGCGGTTGAGCAGCATGGCCTCCCGTGCCTGGGCAATCTGGGTCAGGCGGTCACCGAACTGGGGTGGAGGAGGCTGTGTCGGTGTGGACAAGGGGTTCTGGAGCATGGACGTTGGGCGCGAATGATGTGCGGCAACCGAAGCGAGGTCAAGCTGGGGAGAACACGGGCATGTGTCTGCTGGTGTGCGGCAAGCGGTTGCGGCTTGGCAGGCGCGAAGTTTCGGTCGGAGCGGTGTCTCAATTTGAGAATTTCTGCAGTCCTGCCGGTGTAACTAGGGTTAACCCGGCTGAAAACCGGGTGTCCGGACAGAACAATCGCCCATGTTCATCAGTTCATAGGCAAGGCTGTTCATACGTTGTGAATGCGCCGCTACCCACAGGAGACTCCACCATGCAAAAGGTCCTGCACATCAACCCCGACAAATGCACCGGGTGTTTGCAGTGCGAAATGGCGTGTTCTTTCGAGAACTACGGCACCTTCGCCACCGCCAAATCGCGCATCAAGGTGTTTGACTTCCACCACACCGGCAAGAAAGTGCCCTACACCTGCACCCAGTGCGACGAGGCCTGGTGCCTGCACGCCTGCCCGGTGGAAGCCATCAAGGTGGACAAGGCCACCGGAGCCAAGGTGGTGAACGAAACCACCTGTGTGGGCTGCAAGGTCTGCACCATTGCCTGCCCGTTCGGCACGGTCAACTACGTACAGGAAACCGGCAAGGTGCAGAAGTGCGACCTCTGCGGTGGCGAACCCGCCTGTGCCGATGCCTGCCCCACCGGCGCCATCACCTTCATCGATGCCAACTGGACCGGCCTGGGCAAGATGCAACAGTGGGCCAACAAGCTGGGCAATCAGGCATCCGCTGCCTGAGCGTTCCCTTTACCGCAATCAATTCAGGAGACGCAACATGTCTTGGGCTGGAAAAATCCTCCGTGTGAATCTGACCGCTGGCACGGTCACCCCCGAACCCACCAACATGGAGTGGGCCAAAGCGTATCTGGGCTCGCGTGGTCTGGGCAGCAAATACCTGGTGGAAGAAGTGAGTCCCAAAGTGGATCCGCTGTCCCCCGAAAACAAGATCATCTGGGCCACCGGCCCGCTGACCGGCACGATGGCCTCCACTGGCGGCCGCTACACCGTCATCACCAAAGGCCCGCTGACCGGGGCCATTGCCTGCTCCAACTCGGGCGGCTACTGGGGTGCCGAGCTGAAGATGGCCGGCTGGGACATGATCATTTTTGAAGGCAAGAGCCCCAAGCCGGTGTACCTCTACATCAATGACGATGTAGCCGAACTGCGCGATGCCGGCCACCTGTGGGGCCAGAGCGTCTGGAAGACCGAAGAAACCCTCAAAACCACGCTGCAAGATCCGCTGCTGCGCATCTCGTGCATCGGCAAGGCCGGAGAAAACGGCGTGCTGTACGCCGCTGTGGTCAACGACCTGCACCGTGCGGCTGGCCGCTCGGGTGTGGGCACCGTGATGGGCAGCAAAAACCTCAAGGCCATTGCCGTGCGCGGCACCAAGGGCGTGGGCAACATCCGCGATCCCAAAGCCTTCATGGCTGCCACCAAGGCCGCCAAAAAGGTGCTGGCCGACAACGGTGTGACCGGCCAGGGCCTGCCCGCCTACGGCACCCAGGTGCTGATGAACGTGATCAACGAAATCGGTGGCCTGCCCACCCGCAACCACCAGGACGTGCAGTTCGAGGGTGCCAAGGACATTTCTGCCGAAGCCATGGGCACACCCCGCGCCACCGACGGCAAAAAGCACCTGGTCACCAACCAGGCTTGCTTCGGTTGCACCATTGCCTGCGGCCGCATCAGCAAGATGGACGAGGGCCATTTCACCGTGGCCACCAAGCCCCAGTACTGGGGTGCTTCCGGCGGTCTGGAATACGAAGCTGCCTGGGCCTTGGGTGCCGCCAACGGCGTGAACGACCTGGAAGCCCTGCAATACGCCAACATGCTGTGCAACGAAGAAGGGCTGGATCCCATTTCCTTCGGTGCCACCGTGGGCGCGGTGATGGAGCTGTACCAGATGGGCGTGCTGACCAAGGAGCAGCTGGGCATCGAAGCTCCGTTCGGCTCGGCGCAGGCACTGGCCTACTTTGCCGAAATCACCGCCAAGGGCGAAGGCTTTGGCAAGGAAATCGGCCAGGGCTCCAAGCGCCTGACCGCCAAGTACGGCCACCCTGACCTGTCGATGAGCGTCAAGGGCCAGGAATTCCCGGCCTACGATGGTCGCGTGATCCAGGGCATCGGTCTGGCCTACGCCACCAGCAACCGGGGTGCCTGCCACCTGCGCGGCTACACCATCGCTTCCGAAGTGCTGGGCATTCCGGTCAAGACCGAGCCTTCCGAGCACAACGGCAAGCCCGAGTTGGTGAAAGCCTTCCAGGATGCCACCGCCGCTTTCGACTCGGCTGGCGTGTGCATTTTCACCAGCTTTGCCTGGACACTGGCCGATGTGGCCCCGCAAGTGCAGGCCGCCTGTGGCGACGAGTACACCGTGGAGCACCTGACCCACATCGGCGAGCGCATCTGGAACATGGAGCGCGACTTCAACAACAACGCCGGTTTCACCTCGGCTGACGACAACCTGCCCAAGCGCCTGCTGACCGAAGCCGCCAAAACCGGCCCCGGCAAAGGCGTGGTCAGCAAGCTGCCCGAGATGCTGCCCAAGTACTACGAAGTGCGCGGCTGGAACCCGGATGGCACCGTCACACCCGAAACGCGCGAGCGCCTGGGTCTGTGATGCACAGGTATCCGCACAGCACCTGAAGTGCGGATTTTTAAATCAAAGATGCCATTGGCGCTTATTGGGTAAGTGCAAATGGCTGCTGAAAAGAGGTGCCCAAGCACCTCTTTTTCATTGAAAAAACTGGAGCCTTCCATGACCCACCACGTCATCATTGGCGCAGGCCCTGCCGGGGTCATCGCCGCCGAAACCATCCGCAAGCAGGCCCCTGCCGACACCATCACGCTGATTGGCGATGAACCCGAAGCACCTTACTCGCGCATGGCCATCCCCTATTTGCTGATGGGCAACATTGGCGAGCCCGGCACGTATCTGCGCAAAAGCATGACCCACTTTGCCGACCTGCGCATCGAGCGCGTGACGGCCCGTGTGCAGCGCATCGACACCGCCAGCCGCAGCCTCGCGCTGGACAACGGCAGCACCCTGGGCTACGACACGCTGCTGATTGCCACCGGCTCCAAGCCCGCGCAGCCGCCCGTGCCGGGCATACAGTCACCCAACGTCCACACCTGCTGGACGCTGGACGATGCCCGCGCCATCATGGCCAAGGCTGGCCCTGGCACCCGTGTGCTGCAAATGGGAGCGGGTTTCATTGGCTGCATCATCATGGAAGCCCTGGCCTCGCGCGGCGTACACCTGAGCGTGGTGGAAATGGGCGACCGCATGGTGCCGCGCATGATGGGCCCGGTGGCTGGCGGCATGATCCGCCGCTGGGTGGAGGGCAAAGGCGTGCAGGTTCACACCGGGGCACGGGTCGAGCGCATCGAGGTGCCCGAGCCTGGCTTGGTGGATGCGGCCAAATCGTTCATCGGTTCGCTGCTGGGCTCTGAGCCTGCCCAGCCTGCGGCCATGCGGGTACACCTGTCCACTGGCGTGGTGCTGGAGGCCGATCTGGTCATCAGCGCCACCGGGGTCAAGCCTGCAATGGGGTTTCTGGAAGGCTCGGGCGTGATGTGCCTGCAAGGTGTGCTGACCGATGAGCACATGCAGACCAACGTACCCGGCGTGTATGCCGCCGGCGACTGTGCCGAGGCTTTTGACAACGTGAGCGGCAAAACCATCGTCAGCGCCATCCAGCCCAACGCCGCCGACCAGGCCTACGTGGCCGCCATGAACATGGTGGGCAAGCGGGCTGTGCTCAAAGGCGTGACCCAGATCAACGTGCTCGACACCCTGGGCCTGATTTCCGCCAGCTTTGGCAACTGGGAGG
Organism: uncultured Comamonadaceae bacterium; assembly: GCA_937868695.1. Classification (GTDB taxonomy): domain Bacteria; phylum Pseudomonadota; class Gammaproteobacteria; order Burkholderiales; family Burkholderiaceae_C; genus UBA2334. The sequence continues at coordinate 7,891 of CALMMY010000441.1, read as the reverse complement.
GTGTGCCCGGCGGCGACCATGTGGAGCTGGTGGACGAGGCCAACAACCAGGCACTCAGCCTGCAATTCGATGGCGATGTGATGGTGGGCTGCAACAGCGTGGGCTGGACCAACCACGTGGGCGTGATGCGCGGGCTGGTGGAAGGCCGGGTGAAGCTGGGCGAGTGGAAAGACCGCCTCATGCACGACCCCACCCTGCTCATGCCCGCCTACCTGGCCACGGCGCAGGCGCAGGGCCAGTGGAATGGGCCAGCCGATACACGCAGGCGCTGAAACACAGGCAAACTGCGCACCATGAAAATCACCTTCAAGCTGTTTGCCACCCTGACAGACTACCTGCCACCCGATGCCCGCCGGGCCAACCAGGTGGAGCTGGAGTTGCCCGATGGCTGCACCGTGCAGCAGGCGTTTGCCCCGTTTGCCCTGCCCGACAAACTGGTGCATCTGGTGCTGGTCAATGGCCGCTACATCGCGCCCGAGATGCGGGCCTCCGAAGTGCTGCACCCCGGTGACGCGCTGGCCATCTGGCCCCCCATCGCCGGTGGCTGAGCCAGCGATCTCTGACTGACCCTGACCATGCAATCCAGCTACGCCACCCACTTTGAGCGCGACATGGGTTGCACCGAGGCCGAATGGCTGGGGTGGTTGCCTGCCGCGCTGGGCCACCACGCCTGGCAACGCAGCGGCCAGGCCGTGTCGGTGGACATCGCACCCGGCGGCCACCTCGCCTTGCAGTGGGAGCCCCTGCCACCCAGGGTGCTGGGCCTGGCCCGCCTGCCCCGCCTGAAGGTGACGTTCACCTTCACCCACCTCGATGCCACCCAGCGCCACACCTTCATGAAGCGCTTCGACCTCTACACCCAGCGTGGGGGTGGGTGAGGGGGCACTTCAGCCCTGTGCAAGCAGCAGATTGGTAAACGGGTGCTGGTTTTTCCAGCGGTAGGCGTGAAAATCACGCTCATCCGAACTGACAATGCGGCCTTCGCCCAGCTCTTCGGCCAGCAGTACCAGTGATGCATCGGCCAGATCCATGGGCAAATCCTGGTACTGGCGCATCAACGCACTGAGCCGTGGCAGGTGTTGCTGCGTCATGACGAAAACACCCACTCCCTGCGCATGCAGCGCATCCAGCCATGCCAGTGTTTTTGCGATGCCAATGCGCTTGAACATCAGATGAATGCACTCCACCAAAACCGGGTAGGTGGTGATCAGCGGTTCTCGATTGGTGCGGAAGAATTCACGGCTGAGCACATGGTAGGCATCGCCCTTGTCAGCCAGAGCCAGCCATGCGCCGGTGTCCACCAAAATCATGGCTGAACACCCACCTTGGCCGAGAAATCGAGTTGCTGCTTGTAGTGGGTGGACAACTGCTCATCGGTTTCAATGCAGCCTACAAAACCGACCTCGGTCAGCGCCTGAAAAAAGGGCGAGTCGCCCGCATCTGGCGCGGTGGATGTGTCCCCGGATGCAATGGATGGCAGACCACGACGCTGCTTGACAAACTTAACAAAGTCCAGCACCTCCACTTGTAAATTGGCGGGCAGCGCAGCCAATTCGGATTGGATCAGGCTCAATGTGTTCATCTTGTATCCCTTTCATCTCAACACAAGTCTTCAATCGGCCCAGGGCGGCCATACAGGTAGCCCTGGTAGGCGTGGCAGCCGTTGCGGGCCAGGCAGTCGCGCTGCTCGGCGGTTTCCACGCCTTCGGCCACCACGCTGAGTTCCAGGCTCTCGGCCAGTGACACGATGGCGCGCACGATGGCGGCATCGCGTGGCTCGGTCACCATTTCCTGCACAAAGCTCTGGTCGATTTTGAGCTGGTCAAGTGGCAGGCGCTTGAGGTAGGCCAGCGATGAGTAGCCGGTGCCGAAGTCATCCAGCGAAAACTGCACGCCCAGTGCCTTGAGCGCGGTCATTTTGACGATGGTGTCCTCCTTGTCCTCCAGCAGCAGGCTCTCGGTCAGCTCCAGCTTCAGGCGGTTGGGGGGGGCACCTGTGCGTTCAATCACCGCTTGCACCTGGGGCACGAAATCTGACAGCCGCAACTGGCGGCCACTGACGTTGACTGCCAGCGTCAGGTGGCTGCGCCCAGGCTGCCCGGCCCACAGGGCCAGCTGACGACACACCTCTTCCAGCACCCACAGGCCCAGCGGCAGGATGAGGCCTGACTCCTCGGCCAGCGGAATGAAATCGACTGGCGACACCATGCCGCGCGTGGGGTGCTGCCAGCGCACCAGGGCCTCGGCACCCAGCAACTGCCCGTCTCTGCGGACTTGCGCCTGGTAATACAGCCGGAGTTCTTGGCGGTGCAGGGCACTGCGCAGGTCTTTTTCCAGGGCCACACGCTCCATCACCACCGCTTGCATGCTGGGGTCGAAAAAGCGTGCGGTGTTTTTGCCCGCGCTTTTGGCCTGGTACATGGCCAGGTCGGCGTGTTTCATCAGGTCTTCTGCACTGGTTTCTTGTTCACAGAACAGGGCCATGCCGATGCTGCATGAGTTGTTGATGTCGTTGCCAGCCAGCGAGTAGGGGTGGCTCAGTACGGTGAGCATTTTCTGGGTCACCGCTTGCACATGGCTGGCCGCTTCTTGCTGGATGGTGCTCAGGTCTTCCAGCATGACCACAAACTCATCGCCGCCCAGCCGGGCCACGGTGTCGCACTCGCGCACGGTGTTTTGCAGCCGCCGGGCGACCTCTTGCAGCAGCATGTCGCCGCAATGGTGGCCCAGTGTGTCGTTGACAAATTTGAAGTTGTCCAGGTCGATGAAGATCACCGCACCGTGGTTGCGTGTGCGTGCGCTGCTGCTCAGAGCCTGTTGCAACCTGTCGAGCAACAGGCGGCGGTTGGGCAGACGGGTGAGGCCATCGTAAAACGCCAGTTGCCGGATGGCTTCTTCATCGGCCTTGCGCTGGGAGTTGTCCACCAGCGTGCTCACATAGTGGGTGAGTTGCCCGTCTTCGGACTTGACGGCGGTGATGGTGAGCCATTCGGGGTAAACCGATCCGTTTTTGCGCCGGTTCCAGATTTCACCGCGCCAGGCTCCGTTTTGGGCCACGGCCTCCCAGATTGCCGCATAAAACGCGCGGTCATGGCGGCCCGAGTTGAGGATGGCAGGCGTTTGTCCGATGGCTTCCTGGGCGCTGTAGCCGGTGATGTCGGTGAACGACTGGTTGACGCGCAGGATGGTGCCTTGGGCATCGGTCACAAACATGCCCTCCTGCGACTCGAACGCAATGGCGGCGATGCGCTGGTTGGCCTCCGCTTTCAGGCGGTCGGCATGGTAGCGGCGAAACAATTCGCCCGACCAGCTGGAAAAGCCCAGTGAACCGGCCAGCCCGATGCCCAGGGCGGCCATGACCACCAGGGCCAGTTGCACATGCCGCTGAATGTTGCCCTCGGCCTGGGACAGCAGCTCGGCCTCCAGCGTGGATTTCAGCTCGTCATCGAACACGGTGGCCACCACCGTCCAGCCCCAGGGGGTGTAGTTGTGTACCAGTGCGGTTTTGTGGTCGGGCTGTCCTGTGGCCGGGTTGACCCAGGTGTAATGAACGAAGCCACCGCCCTGGCGGGAGGTTGCCAGGATTTTTTCGATGGCGATGCGCTCTGCGCCTGAAAGCTGTTCAGGTTTCAGGCCTTCCACACCCGGTGCATTGGGTGACAGCAGGGTGCGCTCCTGGTCGTCGAGGATGGCGATCACACCTGTGTTGCCAAACCGCAGCTGGCGCAGGCGTTCCAGACCGGCGGCTTTTTGCTGCTCTTCCCATTCATAGGTGTAGTCGCCGGTGCCGATGAGCCAGTTGTAAGGGGCAAAGTGGCGCACATAGGCAATTTTGTCGGCCATGACTTTGGGCTGGTCTGGCCGGTACCAGCGGTAACGCGAAAAGCCTTCCCCCGGTGGTTTTTTGGCTGCTTCGATCAGGCCGCGCATGATGAAGTGGCCGGTGTCGTCGCGGTTGTCGATGCTGTCTTTGCCCTCCAGCTGCGGTGCGGTGGGCAGCAGCACAAAACGCCCCTGCATGTCGTCCACAAAGTAGTAGCCCCGCCCGTTGAAAAAACGCATGGGCCGCAGCACTTCCAGTATCAGCTGCCTGACCTTTTCAGGGGGCTGGCGTGGCGACTCGCGCTGGTAAATGGCCTGTGCAATGTGCAGGGCCGCATCGACTTGCCGCACTGCGTTGTCACGCAACTCCTGCTCGGTTCGGGAGCGCACATAGTCCAGGTAGCTCAGGGCCGAATGCATTTCTTCCCGGAGGCGGACTTTCTGCTGCTCCACCACCACCTGCTCGATGCGCTGCATCGAATTGCGCTGCTGAGACAGGTTCTGCCACGAGAAAAACACGGCCAACGACAGGGTAACGAGCAGCACCAACACCAGTGTGCCGATGAGGTGCAGCCGGGGCAGGGTGGTTTCGTTGGCAGTGATGCGCATCAGAGTGGTCGTTGGCCCGTTAAGAGCCCGGACACCGGTTGTCGCCACAGGGCGGGAGAGTTCATTTTAGTGGCCTGTCTGGCTCTGCGGTGGGCTCAAACGGTTGACCATTGACGGTCAATCCCTGGCCGGACAGGCTGCGGGCGGTTGCGCTGCGCAAGCCCTTGACCCGTTGCATCAGATCGGCCCAATCCGTGAAAGGCTGGTGCGCACGCTGGGCCAGAATGCGCGCGCTGAGTGCGGGCCCCACACCTTTGAGGCTGTCGAGATCGGCTTCGGAAGCCAGGTTGACATCGGTGCCCGCCCACACCCGCAGGGCCAGCAGCGGGCCAATGAGCAGAAACACACAGGATGCCCTCTTTGTTGTGCGCTTGTTCATCATTTTCTGTCCTGTGAGGGTGTCCGGGCGCAACATTGTGCGCAGGTTTTGACCGTATCCGATACCGTTAAGCTTGTGTCCGTTGTCCCTTCTGACTTTGAGTTAAACCAACACGCCCGCTGCGAGGAAATGACCCATGCCCCAAGCTCCCATGTCTTTTTACGATACCCGGCCTGCCGCGCTGGATGAAGACAACCCGGATGCCTTCTGGTGGCCCACTCCGCCGTTTGCAGCCTACCCCCAGGTGCAGATGTCCTCCAACCCCTTGCCATGCGTGCTGGAGGCGTTGTCGCACAAAAAAGCGCGGGCACTGCTGACCCATTTCAATTTGCGGGCTGCCCGCCTCACGGTGCAGATGACGCGGGGCCAGAAACCCATGATCGTGCAGTTCAGCCAGTTCCGCTCGCTGGCGCTGGATGAGCCCATCAAGCCCGAGCTGTCGCCGTCCGATCCCCACGCCGACCTGCTGGCCCACCACCCCAGTGCCCCGGTGTCGGTCACCTTTGCCGATGGCGGTGTGTTCACGGGAACCACGGTGGGACATGTGGAGCTGGATCAGGGCCTGTTTCTGTTTCCGCCGGTGGATGAGCGGGGCACCTGCTCGCGCCTGTTCATTCCCAAGCCAGCCTACAAATCATTCAATGTGGGCGAAAAGGTGGGCGAAATTCTGGTGGCCCAATCCAAAGTCACGCCGGGGCAGATCAACCAGGTGATGGTTGAACAGGATGAGCTGCGCAAGCGCAAGCTGGGGGATGTGCTGGTCAGCAGCCAGATCATTTCACCCGACCAACTGCTGCAAGCCATCGACATGCAGGCCAAGCTGCCGGTGATGCGCCTGGGTGAGTCGCTGGTGGCGCTGGGTCTGATCACCGATGCCCAGCTGCAAGATGCCCTGAAGCAGCAGAGCCTGGCGCAAGGCATGCCGCTGGGCGAGTTGCTGGTGAAAAAAGGGCTGATTACCCGTGAGAACCTGCACACCGCACTGGCCCACAAAATGGGCTACCCCGTGGTCAGCCCCGGCACGTTTCCGGTTGAGCGCGATGCACTGAAAGCCGTGCCTTTTGCCATTGCCGAGCGCCTGGAGCTGATGCCCCTGCTGCTGCGCCAGGGCCGCCTGGTGGTGGCCATGGAAGACCCCACCCGCCGCCCCGCCATCAGCGAGCTGGAGTTCACCACCCAGACCAAAGTGGTGGCCGCCCTGGCCAAGCCCGGCACCGTGCTGCCAGCCCTGGCCCAGGCCTACCGCAAGCACGGTTTCGAAGTGAGCGCCAATGCGCGCGGTGAGCAGGCCAGTGTCGATGGCAGCACCCTGCTGAGCCAGATGCAGGCCGATGCCAGCGATGCCGAAACCAACAGCGCCGATGACAAACCCATTGAGCAGTCCGACAACCAGCTGGTGCGGCTGATTAACACCATGATCATCGAAGCGCACGAGCAAGGCGTGTCCGACATCCACATCGAATGCCCGTCTGGCAAAGAAAAAATCCGCATCCGCTTTCGCAAAGACGGCCAGCTGCGCAACTACCTGGAGCTGCCCCCCGCTTACCGTTCGGCCCTGGTGGCACGCATCAAAATCATGTGCGACCTCGACATCTCCGAGCGCCGCCGCGCCCAGGACGGCAAGATCAACTTTGCCAAGTATTCGCCCCAGCACAAGCTGGAGCTGCGGGTGGCCACCATCCCCACCACCAACAGCATGGAAGACGTGGTGATGCGGCTGCTGGCCGCCAGCAAACCCCTGCCTCTCGATCAAATTGGCCTGTCACCAGCCAACTTTGACAAGCTCAGCCAGGCCGTCAAACGCCCCTACGGCATGGTGTTGTGCGTCGGCCCCACCGGCTCGGGCAAAACCACCACCCTGCATTCGGCATTGGGCCACATCAACAACGAGGGCACCAAAATCTGGACGGCTGAAGACCCGGTTGAAATCACCCAGCCCGGCCTGCGCCAGGTGCAGGTCAACCCCAAAATCGACTGGACGTTTGCCAAGGCGCTCAAATCGTTTTTGCGGGCTGACCCCGACGTGATCATGGTGGGCGAAGTCCGCGATGCCGAAACCGCGCACATGGCCATCGAAGCCTCGCTGACTGGGCACCTGGTGCTGTCCACCCTGCACACCAACAGCGCCCCCGAAACCATCACCCGGCTGCTGGACATGGGCATGGACCCGTTCAACTTTGCCGACTCGCTGCTGGCCGTGCTGGCCCAGCGCCTGGCCAAGCGCCTGTGCAAAAGCTGCAAAACCAGCACACCGGCCACACAAGAGCAAATTGATGAGCTGCTGGACGATTTCATGCATGCCTACACCGAGCACGGCATGCGCAGCCGCGATGCGGTGCTGGCCGACTGGAAAACCCGCTTTGCCGTCAACGGCCAGCTGATGCACCACCACAGCCCCGGCTGCCCCGAGTGCGACCAGCGCGGGTTCAAAGGCCGCGTGGGCCTGCACGAGCTGCTGACCGTTTCGCGCGAGCAGCGCCGCCTGGTTCAGAAAGGCGCACGCGCCGAAGAAATCCAGATTCAGGCCCTGAAGGAAGGCATGCAGACCCTGCGCCAGGACGGCATCGAAAAAGTGCTGCAAGGCCTGACCACGCTGGAAGAAGTGCGTGCCATGAGCAACAACTGAGGCGCGATGGCTGCCAGCCATGCGCATGGTGCGCAGGCAGTCGTTACCAAGGTGAAAGCAGCCGCTCAGGCTGCATATAAATGTGTAGTAAAAAATAAGAGCTGCTTGCGCAATTGAATATTGAGTTTTTTGCCAATTGATGCTTTGAAAAATGGCTGAATTTCTTTGAAAAGCATCGACCAGGCATGCATTCAGAGCCGTCAGAGGGTTGCAGACGGCTTTTATGAGAAATTCGGGCTGTTTCTCAGTGCTTAAAGTGCTTTTATTTCAATATCAAACTGCACAAGGTGCTCACCTTATTTGCTCTATTTTTTGAATCTTAACGGGGCAACAAAAAAGCCCGCTGTCGATGGGGACAGCGGGCTTGGGATGCCGTAAACGGCGGCATGCGGTACTTGACTGGAGCGGGTGATGGGAATCGAACCCACGTTATTTGCTTGGGAAGCAAGAGTCCT
>CALMMY010000440.1 GCA_937868695.1 uncultured Comamonadaceae bacterium | reverse complement strand
CCTCCAGCGCATCCATCCAGGCACCCAAGGGGTGGTTGGCGGGTGGTTTTTAGGCGTTTTTCAGGTTTTTTTGCATTCTTTCAAGCATTCAAAATGCAAAAAACCCATTCTTATATTGCGCAAGAAGCTCTCATTTTTTACTATGCTTTTTGATGGTCTGAGCGGTGCAGCGCGGCATTTTGGCCTGGGTGACAATGGATGTGTTGACACCCAGGCTTGGCTGTGTGCCCTGTTAACCACTTGCAATCCGTTCACTGGATCCTGAATGCGCCCCTCTATCGCCCTCAACACCCACCGCGATGCCATTCGAGAAATCGCCCTGCGCCACCGCGTGACCGATGTGCGTGTGTTTGGCTCGGTGCTGCATGGCAATGATGCAGACGGCAGCGACCTGGACATTCTGGTGGAACCCACCCGGCAAACCACGTTGATGGACATTGCCAAAATTCAGCTGGAGTTGGCCCAGTTGCTGCACATCCCGATGGATGTGCTCACCCCCAATGCACTGCCTGCCAAGTTTCGGGCGGAGGTGTTGGCTCAGGCGCGGGCGTTATGAGCAACTTCACCTTCCTCCAGCCCGAATGGCCCCTGCTGTTCGAGGCGGCCGCCCAGGCGGAGCGCACGGCCCACACCGATCCGCGCACCGCCTGCTTCTACGCCCGCCGCACGCTGGAGCTGGCGGTGGCCTGGATGTATGCGCACGACGCTGCGCTGCGCCAGCCGTATCAAGACTCCCTGAGCGCCTTCATCCACGAGCCTGGCTTCAAGGCGCTGGTGGGTGAGGCGCTGTTCACCAAGGCCCGCCTCATCAAAGACCTGGGCAACATGGCGGTTCACGGTGCCAAAAAGATGGTGGCCACCGATGCGCTGGCCGCCACGCGCGAGCTGTTTCATGTGTGCTACTGGCTGGCCCGCACCTATGCGCGTGCCAACCGGCCATCACCCAGCCAGACCTTCGATGTCAGTCTGCTGAAGCGGCCCGCCAGCGCCGCACCCGGTGCCACACCTTCTGCCACAGCTGTTGCTACTCCGCAGGTCACCGCCGAGCAGCTGCAAAAGCTGGCCGCCAGCCTGAAAGAGCAGGACGACCAGCTCAAGGCCGCCCAGGCCAGCCACGCCACCCTGGCCGCCGAAAAGGCCGCACTGGCAGCAGAACTGCACAAGCTGCAAGCAGAAGTGGCCGCAGCCAAACAGGCCAACACCGCCGAACCCGACACGCACGACTATTCAGAAGCCGAAACCCGCCAGGCCTTCATCGACGTGCTGCTGAAAGAAGCTGGCTGGCAACTGAACCCCGCCGTGAACTGTGAGGTGGAAGTGACCGGCATGCCCAACACGCAAGGCGTGGGCTATGTGGACTATGTGCTGTGGGGCGACGATGGCAAACCGCTGGCGCTGATTGAAGCCAAGCGCACCACCCGCAACCCCACCGTGGGCCAGCAGCAGGCCAAGCTGTATGCCGATTGCCTGGAACAGATGCACGGCCAGCGCCCGGTCATTTTTTACACCAACGGCTACCAGCATTGGGTGTGGGATGACGTGGCCTACCCACCCCGCCCGGTGCAGGGCTTCCACAAAAAAGCCGAGCTGGAGCTGGCCATTCAGCGGCGCAGCAGCCGCAAAAAGCTGGCCGAGGCGGTGATTGACACCCGCATCATCGAGCGCCACTACCAAACCCGTGCCGTGCGCCGGGTGGGGGCCACCTTCGAGGCCGACCACCAGCGCAAGGCGCTGCTGGTGATGGCCACCGGCTCGGGCAAAACCCGCACCGTGATTGCCCTGGCCGATGTGCTGATGCGCTGCCACTGGGCCAAGCGCATTCTGTTTCTGGCCGACCGGGTGGCGCTGGTGAGCCAGGCGGTCAACGCTTTCAAAAAGCACCTGCCGGATGCCTCACCCGTGAACCTGGTAACCGACAAGGCCACCGAAGGGCGGGTGTTTGTGTCCACCTACCCCACCATGATGGGTTTGATTGACGAGGTGAGCAACGCCCAGCGCCGCTTTGGCGTGGGGCACTTTGACCTGATCATCGTGGACGAGGCACACCGTTCCATCTACCAGAAGTACCGGGCCATCTTTGATTACTTCGACGCGCTGCTGGTGGGCCTGACGGCCACGCCCAAAGACGAAATCGACCACAACACCTACGGCCTGTTTGGCCTGGAAGACGGCGTGCCCACCGATGCCTACGGCCTGAGCGAAGCCGTGGCCGATGGCTACCTGGTGCCACCCGTGCCCATTTCGGTGCCACTGAAGTTTCAGCGCGAGGGCATCCGATACGCCGACTTGAGCGATGAAGAAAAAGCCCGCTGGGACGAGCTGGAATGGGACGAAGACGGCAGCACCCCACCGCCCGACGAGGTGAATGCCGAGGCGCTGAACAAGTGGCTGTTCAACCAGGACACGGTGGACAAGGTGCTGGCCAAACTGATGACCGACGGCCTGAAGGTGGCCGGTGGCGACCGGCTGGGCAAAACCATCATCTTTGCCAAAAACAATGACCACGCCGATTTCATTGCCCGACGCTTCGATGCCAACTACCCGCATTACAAGGGGCACTTTGCCCGTGTGGTGACCTACAAGACCGAATACGCGCAAACCCTCATCGACGACTTCAGCCTCCCGGCCAAGATGCCGCACATCGCCATCTCGGTGGACATGCTGGACACCGGCATTGACGTGCCCGAGGTGGTGAACCTGGTGTTTTTCAAGGCGGTGCGCTCCAAAACCAAGTTCTGGCAAATGGTGGGCCGGGGCACCCGCCTGTGCCCCAACCTGTTTGGCCCTGACAAGGACAAAGAAAACTTCAGGATCTTTGACTATTGCCAGAACCTGGAATTCTTCAGCCAGAACCCGGACTTCAAGGAGGGCACGGCCACCGAGCCGCTGGGCATACGCCTGTTCAAAGCCAGACTGACGCTGCTGACCGAGCTGGACACTGCACTGGCTGCCCAGCCCGAGGCCGCTGCGGGCACAGCCACCCATGCGGTGAAAGATGCGGCCCCGCCCGCCTACGGCCAGCCGCTGACGCTGGCCAGGTTGCGCGGCGATGTGGCCAGCGGGCTGCACAGCCATGTGGCCGCCATGCGCCTGGACAACTTTGTGGTGCGCCCCCAGCGGCTGTTTGTGGAAAAGTTTGCCCGCACCGAAGCCTGGAGCCACCTTGCCCCCGAAGACGTGCATGAGCTGACCACCCATGTGGCCCACCTGCCCACCGAGCTGACCGATGAAGACGAAGAGGCCAAGCGGTTTGACATGTTGCTGCTGCGCTCACAACTGGCGGTGTTGCAGGCCAAGCCCGATTTCGAGGCGCTCAAAGCCCGCATTCAGGCCATTGCCAGCGCACTGGAGGCACAGCCTGCCATTCCGGCCATCAGCAGGGAAATGGTGTTGATTCAAGCCCTGGCCAGCGAAGACTGGTGGGAGGGCGTGACCGTGCCCATGCTGGAGACGGTGCGGCGGCGGCTGCGGGCACTGGTCAAGCTGCTGCCCAAAGGACAGAAGAACATTGTTTACACCGACTTCCAAGACGAGCTGGGCGAATCCAGCGTGGTGGCCCTGCCCCAGGTCACGGCGGGGCTGAACATGGCCAAGTTCAAAGACAAGGCCCGCCAGTTTCTGCGCGAGCACGACAACCACCTGGCCCTGCAACGCCTGCGGCGCAATCAGGCACTCACGCCCACCGACTTGGCCGAACTGGAAAGCATGCTGAAGCAAGCCGGAGGCTCGCAAGACCTGATCGACCAGGCCAGAACCCGGTGCCAGGGGCTGGGTCTGTTCATCCGCTCGCTGGTGGGGCTGGAGCGCGAAGCCGCCATGCAAGCCTTCAGCGTGTTGCTGCAAGGCACCACGGCCACGCCTGACCAGATCGAGTTCATTGAGCTGATCGTGCAGGAGCTGACGCAAACCGGCGTGATGGACCGTGGCCGCCTGTTCGAATCTCCGTACACCGACATCAACGCCCAAGGCCCGCTCGGCGTGTTTCCTCCGGCCAGGGTGCAGCAGCTGGTTCAGGTGCTGGACGACATCCGGGAGCGGGCGGTGGCCTGAGCGTGGCCGGGCCGGGCATCAGGGATTCAGCTGCCCCCGCGCCACGGCATCGCGCAGCAAGGCGTTGATGCGGGTCTGCCACCCG
>CALMMY010000439.1 GCA_937868695.1 uncultured Comamonadaceae bacterium | reverse complement strand
GCTGGCCTGCGACACCCTCATCGCCTACCGGCTGAAGCTGGCTTCGGCCAGGTAACGCTACCGATGGTACGGGCCATTTTTTCTTTCTTGTGGGAATCCAGTTTTGTTGAGAAAAGTAAATCCAAAGCCAACAGCCATTGATTTGTTTGCCGGTGCCGGTGGCATGACCGAAGGCTTGCGCAAGGCAGGATTTCAATCTGTGCTTGCCAATGAATACGACGAAATGGCGGGTCTGACATTCCAGACCAACCACCCCGATGTGCCTCTGCTGATCAAGGATGTCAAAGCCTTGTCGGTCAACGAGGTGCTGGAACGCACGGGCCTGGCGGTGGGTGAGTTGTCTTTGATTTCAGGCGGGCCACCCTGTCAAGGGTTCAGTCTGGCCGGGCCAAGGTTCGATGGCGACCCGCGCAACCAGATGTTCAAGGAGTTTGTCCGGCTGGTTGACGGTCTCAGGCCACAGGCATTCCTGTTTGAGAACGTCTCCGGCATTTTGAGCATGTCGGGAGGAAGTGTGCTCAGGGCCATCATGTCTGAGTTCACCGACATTGGTTATCAGTGTGAATACAAGTTGCTCAGTGCCGCTGATTACGGCGTGCCCCAAGCCCGTCCCCGTTTTATCCTGATTGGGGTCAGAGACGGGGATGTGATTGGATTTCCTGAGCCAACGCACGGGCAGGCCACACTGAACCGCGATTTGTTTGCCGGTGAATTGCAGCCCCATGTCACGGTATGGGATGCGTTGAGCGATCTGCCCGTGATTCACCAGGGGGAGGGCGACGAAGAAATGCCGCACAGTGGCATCTATCAGAACGCATACCAGAAGGAGCGGCGTGGTGAACGCAAACCCGGCCAGATTTTCAACCACCGGGCTACCCGGCACAGTGAATTGATTGTTCAAAGGTACGCGGCCATTCCTGAAGGCGGAGACAACTCCCAGGTGCCTGATGAGCTGCGAACCAAAAAAATCAATGTGTTCAAGCTGGACAGCCAAAAGCCTTCCCGCACCGTCACTTGCAACCACCGAACCGATTTGTTGCACCCCAAGGTGCCACGGGGAACCACCGTGCGCGAGGCCGCCCGCCTCCAGTCATTTGACGATGACTACCAGTTCTTTGGCAACCTCACCCGCAAAGCCAAATGGGTGACGCAAGATGATCAAGTCGGCAATGCCGTTCCACCTCTGCTGGCCAAGGCCATCGGGGAACACATCAAAAGGAAACTGCAATGGTGACGGGAGCGGTGAAAAAAGCGAACAAAGAGCCTGAGATGCTCAGTTCCGCAGGCCACAAGCTGGGCCAGCTGATTGGAGACTGGTGGGAAACGAAAGTGATTTTTCCGCTCCTTTCGGAGGTGGCCACTTCGCTTGGTTTGTTTCTGGACAACAGGGTGGTGCCCCGCAATTGCCGATCCGACAAGGTTCAATGGTCGGACACCGAGGGTAATTTTGTCGATTACGACTATGTGCTGGAGCTGGGTGGCAGCGCATCGGGCAAAGGCATTCCGGTTGCTTTTCTGGAAAGTTTCTGGCGAAGGGGTGCCCGCCACTCCAAAGACAAGGCGCGGGACGACACCAACAAGCTGTTGCCTATGCGGGACACGTACCCGACAGCACGGTTTTTGGCCATTGCTGCATGTGGTGAGTTCACCGAGCCAGCCAAAGACTATGTGAGAACCCGGAATGTGGAGCTGTTCTTTGTCAGCAAAGAAAAAGTCATTGAGGCATTCAAGTCCATTGGCGCTGTGATTGATTACCCCGATGCCTTGCCTGAAGCTGAGAAAGGATTGCTGGTCAGGGCGCTGGAAGAGACGTTCACAGAACAGAACCAGAAATTGGCGGCGCAGAACCTGAGAAGCATTGCAGGCCAGGGGGCATTCACCTCGTTCAAACAGCGCATTTGTGGTGCATTGACGGCCACCCCGCAGGAAATTCGGATTTACTCACTGGCAAGGTGTGGCCCGGTTGTTTTTGAATCCATCGAGCTTGCGGCGGTTTTTTGTCCGGAGATTCGCCCGTGTTTCCGTCGGCAGGAGAGATCAGTCAGTTTGAGTACGAGGTTTCATTCAGTGACGGTTCCAGTTTTTCGCGCACCTTGAACTCTCTGGATGAAGTGAGGAAGGTCAACTCCCAACTTCACCAGTTGGTCGAGCATGTCAATCAGCTTTTTTAACCCATCGGAGCACACACCATGGATTCCTACGCACTCCTGATTGCTGCCACGCTCAACGCGG
>CALMMY010000438.1 GCA_937868695.1 uncultured Comamonadaceae bacterium | reverse complement strand
GCATTGCGCATCTGGTACGCGAAAGCCAGTGGCAACTCGGGGTGCTCTGTGGCGAACGTGGGGTAGTGCTTTTCGATGTTATTGCTGGCTTCGCCAATGATCTCGAAGTTGCGGATCACAGCATCTTGAACCAGCTGATTGTCCAGAAAGGCCAGTTCAGTCATGTCTTCGACGTAGCGTTCAATGCGCTCAATGGCCTCAAGTATGTGGGCCAGATAGTCGGCAAGGCGCTGTTGGTCGCGGCTCATAGGGGGGTGGCTTCGGCAATCACCAAGGCACGGAATTTTTCGGGCAATGCGTTGGGTGTCAGCACATCCACCGGAACGCCAAGCAGCTTGCCCAGTTCATGGCGCATGGCCCCAATGTCGAACAATGTTGTGTCAGGCGTAGGGTCAATGAGGATGTCCAGGTCACTGCTGTCGGTGTCTTGGCCGTGCAGGACGGAGCCAAAAACCCGTGCATTGCGGGCGCGATGAGACTCGATGATGCGACGAATCGCATCGCGGTTCGAGTGCAGGGCATCAGAAGGCTTCATTGTTCACATTCCAGGATTTGTTTCGGTTGAACGGTAAACGAAGGTGATCCTGAAAACAACACCGAAAACTTGAAGTAGGCAAAAAAAAGCCCCCAGCCGTGAGGCTGGGGGCTGAATCCACCGATACGGAAAGGTGGAGGAGACAACCGATGTTTTGATACACGCTTGCCGAGGGCTGCATGACCACTGGCAGCTGCATCAAAACTTACAATCAATGGTAACCCACAAAATGCTGCGTTGCAACATCAAGTGCGCTTGCTTGGCGTTTTCAAGGCAGATTTAGGTGGATAACCTCAAATTTCGTAAAAAAAGGCACGGATCATGGAATGCACAGTCAGTTGGACAGGTCACAGCGGTACACGCTCATCAATGGGCTTTGTGGCCGAAACAGGCAGCGGTCACGTGCTGACAATGGACGGAGCGCCCGATGCCGTCAAGCCCGAAAACGGCGGTGCCAACCTGGCCCCCCGCCCCATGGAAACCGTGCTGGCGGGCACGGGTGGCTGCACTGCCTACGATGTGGTGCTGATTTTGAAGCGTGGTCGGCACGACGTGCGTGGTTGCAGCGTCAAACTCACCAGTGAGCGGGCCGACACCGATCCCAAGGTGTTTACCCGCATCCACATGCACTTCACCGTCACGGGCAAAGGCATTCCCGCCACCGCTGTGGAACGCGCCATTGCCATGAGCCACGACAAATACTGTTCTGCCAGCATCATGCTGGGCAAAACTGCCACCATCACCACCAGTTTCGATTTGCTGGAAAGCTGAAGGGCTGGCTGTGCGTTTGGCACCCGAGCATGCGCTGCTCATCAAACAACAGGTTCAGGCCGTGCTGGGGCCTGGTGCCCAAGTGCGTCTTTTTGGTTCACGCACAGACGATGCGGCACGGGGCGGGGACATTGACTTGCATGTCAGCGTAGGCAACTTGGTGCCCCGCTACCCATCTTCCGTGTTGACCACGGCCCGCCTGGCGGCCCTGCTTGAGCGCCAGCTGGGTGGTCGAAAGGTGGACATTCGCCTGTGGTCAGAAGGCCAGCCACTTTTACCCATTGACCAGGTGGCATTGAGTCAGGGCATCCCCCTGTAACCAAGCTTGGCCACCGACCGAACAATTCGCATTCTGACCACACACCGCCACCATGTCCATCCAACTTTCACAGGCCGAAGCGAGCCGCTTGCAGCGGTTGTCCGATATCGCTGCGCTCGCACTACAGCATTTACAGCAAACCGATGCGCGGCTGTTTGCCCATGACTTTGATGCAGCCGAACTGCTGGAGCATTGCAAAGACATCGGGTTTTCTGAACAGGTAGACGCTTTCGTTGCCCGTTTCGGGCGCTTGCAAGACCTGCTGGGCGACAAATTTTTACCCGCTTGGCTCAAAGCGATGGAAGAAGTGCCCTCCACTGCACTTGAAAATTTGGATAAAGCTGAGAAATGGGGCTTGGTGTCCAAAGCAGACGACTGGTTTGCCGTGCGCAAGCTGCGCAATCTCATGGTGCATGAATATTTGCAAGATGCCCAAGCCCTGTTGGATGCATTGCAGGCTGCCCACCACGCTGTGCCCATGCTGGCCTTCACCTGCCAAGCCCTGATACAACGCACGGCACCTTTGCTGACGGCAGGGCGGTGAAGGGTTGGTCTACGTTGCCATTTTTACCTAAAGCCGGTCACACCCGGTGTGCCACTGTGGTCATCACTTTGGCAGCCGCTTTCATGGTCAGCTTGACGGGTAGGGGCAAGTCTGCTGCACCCGCTTGTTGTGCCTCGCGGGCGTGGCGGGCTTCATCGTCGCGCATCTG
>CALMMY010000437.1 GCA_937868695.1 uncultured Comamonadaceae bacterium | reverse complement strand
TTCCGCACGCCCGAAGCAGCGGTGGGCGCATTCGGCAACATCGCTTCGTTCTACCAGAACCAGCTGCTGCTGCAACAGACTCCCCCACCCCTGTCACACCTGGCCCAGCCCGATGTGGAAGGTGCCCGCCTGCTGATCGAAAGCGTGCTGGCCGAGCGGCGCAAGGTGCTGACCGAGATGGAATCCAAGTCGCTGCTGGCGGCCTTCCACATTCCGGTCACCCAGACCATCCTGGCCCGCAGTGCGAACGAGGCCATGATGATTGCCACCCAGCTGGGCTATCCGGTGGCACTCAAGATCGACTCCCCCGACATCAGCCACAAGTCGGATGTGAACGGTGTGGTGCTGAACTTGACGAACGCCACGCTGGTGCGCGATGCGTTCAACGACATGATGCAGACCGTCAAGCGCATCCGCCCCGATGCACGCATCAACGGCGTGACGGTGCAGAAGATGGCCGCCTCGCGCCGGGGCCGCGAGATCTATGTCGGACTCGTCACCGACGATCCGTTCGGCCCGGTGATTGCCTTCGGTGCAGGCGGCACCATGATCGAGCTGATCAACGACCGCGCGATGGCCCTGCCCCCGCTGAACCAGTTCCTGGCCCGCAGCCTGATCGAGCGTGCCCGCGTGGCCGAAACGCTGGGTGAATGGCGCGGAGCCAGTGCTGCCAACATCAATGCCGTCGAGCAAATCCTGCTGCGCGTATCCGAAATGGTGTGCGAGCTGCCGCAGCTGCGCGAGATGGACATCAACCCCATCATCGTGGACGAACACGGTGCCGTGGCAGTGGATGCCCGCATCGTGATCGACCAGGCCCCCCACTCGGCCCGTGACTACAGCCACCTGGCCATCCTGCCCTACCCTGCCCACCACGAGCAGGTTTGGCCATTGCGCGGTGGCGGCCAGTACACCATCCGCCCCATCCGCCCCGATGATGCCCAGATGCTGCAAGCCTTCGTCAAGGGCATGACCCCCGAGAGCCGCTACTTCCGGTTTGTGTCGTCCCTCACCGAGCTGCCACCGGGCATGCTGTCGCGCTTCACGCTGATTGACTATGACCGCGAAATGGCCCTGGTGGCCATGCACGAAACCCGCGAGGCACAGGCCGATGGCAGCGTCACCGTGACCGAACGCATCATTGGCGTATCGCGCTACGTCACCAACGTGGACGGCACCACCTGCGAATTCGCACTGGCCGTGGCCGACGACTTCGGCGGCAAAGGCATCGGCTCACGCCTGATGCTCAGCATCATGGAAGTGGCCCGTGAAAAGGGTCTGACTGAGATCGAGGGTCTGGTGCTCACCAACAACCCCGGCATGCTGCGGCTGATGAAGGGCCTGGGCTACAGCATCAAGCCTTACGCCGAAGATGCCGATTTCAGGCTGGTGACCCACACGCTGTGATCATCTGATCAGCGTGAGAACCTGAAAACGGCCGTGCTGGCCAGCAGGTTGGGCAGGAAGCGGACTTCCTGCCCGCCCTCCAGGCCGAAGCTGTCTTGCACGGTGAGTCCGTTGCGGCGGGCCAGCACCTCGAAATCGGCAAACGTGCCCACCCTGATGTTGGGCGTGTCGTACCACTGGTAGGGCAATCGTTTGGTCACAGGCATGCGGCCTTGCAGCACGCTCAGGCGGTTGGGCCAGTGCGCAAAATTGGGGAAGGCCACCACGCCGATGCGGCCCACACGCGCCGTTTCCAGCAGCATGGTCTGGGCATTGCGCAAATGCTGCAAGGTGTCGATCTGCAACACCACATCGAAGCTCTGGTCTTCGAACATGCTCAGCCCGTCTTCCAGGTTGAGTTGCAGCACGTTCACGCCCCGCTCGATGCAGGCCAGCACCTTGCTGTCATCGATCTCCACACCGTAGCCGTTGCAGCCACGGTGGGTCATCAGGTACGCCAGCAGCTCTCCGTTGCCGCAGCCCAGATCCAGTACACGCGAGCCCTGTGGCACCAGGCGGGCAATCGATTCGATCAATGCGTTGTCACTCATGCTGTCTAGCCTCCTGTGCAGGTATCACCGGCGGTGATGCGGACGGTGTGTTCGAAGTAGGCGCGCACAGCGGCCATGTAGCGGGGATCATCAAGCAGAAACGCATCGTGCCCGTGCGGAGCGTCGATCTCGGCGTAGCTCACGTTGCGCCGGTTCTGCAACAGCGCACGCACGATTTCACGGCTGCGCGCCGGAGAAAACCGCCAGTCCGTCGTGAAGCTGACCAGCAGAAAATCCGCTTGCACCCCGGCCAGGGCCGCCGCGAGGCTGCCACCGTGATTGCGGGCCGGATCGAAATAGTCCAGCGCCCGGGTGATCAGCAGATACGTGTTGGCATCGAAATATTCGCTGAATTTCTCACCCTGGTGGCGCAGGTAGCTCTCGATCTGGAACTCCATGCCCTGGGTCGTGTACTGGTAGGCCAGCCTCTCCAGCTCGGGCACATCACCGGCCTCGACCGCCTCGTTCACCTGCCGGACCAGCGGCCTGAGCTGGCGACCGAATTTCTCGTTCATCACATCGTCACTGAGGTAGGTGATGTGGCCGATCATGCGGGCAATGCGCAAGCCGCGATGGGGAATGGTGCCGTGGCGCAGGTAATGACCGGCGTGGAAGTCGGGGTCGGTCACGATGGCACGGCGAGCCACCTCATTGAATGCGATGTTTTCTGCCGTCAGGTTGGGGGCACTGGCCACCACCACCGCGTGGCGCACGCGCTCGGGGTATTGCAATGTCCAACTGAGGGTCTGCATGCCTCCCAAGCTGCCGCCCATCACGGCCGCCAACTGCCGTATGCCCAGCACATCCAGCAGCCTGGCCTGGGCGTTGACCCAGTCCTCCACCGTCACCACCGGAAAGTCCGCACCCCAGGCCTGGCCGGTGGCCGGGTTGGTGTGGGTCGGGCCGGTGGAACCGAAGCAGGAGCCAATGTTGTTCACGCCGATCACGAAAAACCGGTTGGTGTCCAGCGGCTTGCCGGGCCCAATCATGTTGTCCCACCAGCCCTCGCTGCGGGCGATGGGCTGGCCCTGCGCATCCGCGTACACACCGGCCACATGGTGCGATGCGTTCAGGGCGTGGCAGACCAGCACGGCATTGCTGCGCTGCGCATTGAGCTGTCCGTAGGTTTCGTACACCAGCTCGTAGCTGGGCAGCTGGGCACCGCTTTGCAGGGGCAAAGGCTGGGTGAATCGGTGGGTTTGAGGTGAGGCGATCACGGTGGTTCGGCTTGCAGTCGTCATCCAGAAAAATAACCGTGCCGCCAAATGCGGGGTGCGAACCCCTTCGTTTTAGCGGCATTTTTTGAGCGCCCGCAATCTGGAACAAATCGGCGCTTTCAGTAAGTATAAAGTCAAGTTTCGGGCTGGCTCGGACTGTTCACTGCCACCAAAAAACATGTCTTCATGGTGACCGCTGGCAAACCCTGATTTGACCTGTTGTTTAAGCGCATCTACCAGAGTGTCTGAACAGCAGAAACATCAAAAACCGTCCACGCAGCAAGTGTTCAGCGCATAATGACCGCGCAGTGCCGCAGTTGGTGCTGCATGACAGGTGATCGGTTGGTTTCGCGTGCTACAGGTTTTTTTGTGCTGCCGGGGCTCCATCGCTTTTTCTCAGTGTGTTTTTAGGAGTCCCTTGATGGGCAACAAACTTTACGTCGGCAACCTGCCGTACACCGTTCGCGACGACGACCTCCAACAGTCTTTCAGCGCGTTCGGCAATGTCAACAGCGCCAAAGTCATGATGGAGCGCGACACCGGTCGTTCCAAAGGCTTTGGCTTTGTCGAAATGGGCAGCGACGCAGAAGCACAGCAAGCCATTGCTGGTATGAACGGTCAATCACTGGGCGGTCGCAGCCTGGTGGTGAACGAAGCACGTCCCATGGAGCCACGTCCTCCCCGCAGCGGTGGCGGCGGCTTCGGCGGTGGCCGCCGTGAAGGTGGCTTCGGCGGCGGTGGCGGCGGCTACGGCGGTGGCGGCAATGACGGTGGCTTCCGCAGCCCCTACGGCGGCGGTGGCCGTCGTGAAGGCGGTGGCGGCGGCGGTCGCGGCGGCTACTGAGCCCTCGCACCCCTCGCTGATTGATCCTGTTTCAACAGGATCAATCCACAAAAAACCCCTGCACCCGTGCCAGGGGTTTTTTTACGTCTGGAGTACGTGCCTGGGTGCGGCTGGTGTCATTCGCCCTGACGGCGCTTGCGCGGGCGACCAGCAAACACCTTGTCAAACCAGGCATTGGGCAACACCCGCAGCAGTTTGGCCACCAACCCCATTTGCCAGGGAATGACGCTGTAGCTGCTTTGTCGAGCGATGGCCTGTGCCGCACGGCGGGCAAACTCACCGGGCTGCAGCAGAAAAGGCATGGGATAGCGGTTGCCACGGGTGAGTGGGGTATCCACATACCCTGGCAGCAGGGTGACCACCTTCACACCCGAACCGCGCAATTCGCCACGCAGGCTTTCGCAATAGCTGATGGCGGCGGCCTTGCTTGAACAGTAGGCCCCGTGCCCTGGCAAACCCCGGATACCGGCCACACTGGCCACGCCAACCAGCGTGCCCGATTTGCGCGCCAGCATGCCCTCAACGAACGGATGAAACGTAGCAGCCATGCCGATGTTGTTGGTGGCCAGCGTGCGGGCCATCACATCCAGATCTGCGCGGACAGCCGTGTCCATGCCCACGCTGATGCCAGCGTTGGCAATCACCACATCGGGCACACCCTGGGCGGCCACGATGGCCTTGCCCACTGCCAGCATGCCCTCGATATCGGCCACATCAGCCAGGTGAATCTGATAGCTGTTTGCGCTGGCTCCTGAAGCAGAAAGCCAGGCTTTTGTTTCCGCTTCTTTGCGCACAATCAGTGCCAGCCGCCAGCCAGCCCTGGCGTAATGCTCGGCAAGGGCCTGACCGATACCACTGGATGCGCCGGTGATGACCACCAAGGGGGGCAGGTTTGACATGGATGGAATGGGTCAGGTAGTGGGTGGATAAGAGACATCAAAACCGGCGACGGCACCCGACTGGCTCAGGGTGGCTGGCGGCCAGGCAAGACGGCCTGTACGCGCCCCCGCAGATTGGCCACGCGGTCGCGCTCACTCCAATCCAGCGAGCCAGCGGTGATGCGGTTGCGCCCCCGCACCAGCAGCACAGGCTGATCGGAAACCACGCGCTCTTCTTTGGTCAGTATCCGCAGGTGCTCGCCCTGAAACTCCAGCCGCTCCAGGCGCTGGCCATCGGGCAGCTGGGCTGCATTGCGCACCACCACGGCATGGCCGCGCAAGAGGTAGTCATCCCGATCCGCGTTCGTGCGGGCCAGATCCGCCTGGGCCGTGGTCAGCACACCCTGGGGGCTGAACCAGCGCATGCGGGGCTGATCCACCTCCATGCTGCCGTTGTCTTCAAAGCGGCGGGCTTCCTGGCCAAGCAGCTCGGATTTCAGCTGTCCGTCCAGGCCATGCGTGCGCACCGAAAACCGGCGCATCACATCACTGGGATCGTGCAGCAGCGGGCGCTCGGCCACAGGCTCGGGAGCGGGCGGGGTGGAACGCAGCAGCCAGTACGAGCCCAGCGCCAGCATGGCCATGAGGGCAGCGGGCATGTAGATGCTCAGGCGCTCCACGGCCAGCCGCCACCGTCTGGCCCGCGAAACCGGGTTGGCCGATGGCCTCGCCAACACCGTGGCCGAGCTGGCAGGCTGGCTCACGCTGACTGCTCGCGCCACAGCTGGGCGTAATGACCGCTGGCCACCAGCAGCAGGTCGCACAATGCCCGCACGGCACCGTGCCCCGCAGCGGCATCGGGCACGAAATGGGCAATGGACAGGATTTCAATGTGCGCATGGCGGGGCGCACAGGCCAGGGCCACGCGGCGCAGCACGGGTGCGTCGGGCCAGTCGTCACCCATCGCGGCGGCCTGCGACCAGTCCAGGCCCAGCTCGGCCAGGATGGCTTCGGCGGCGGGGCGCTTGTCTTCGGTGCCATAGCGCACATGCGTCACACCCAGTGCAGCCAGGCGGGTGCGCAAGGGGGCCGAGTCGCGCCCCGTGACCACGGCGGGTGTGATGCCTGCACGTTGCAGCATTTTGATGCCGTGACCGTCGAGCGAGTTGAAGCGTTTGATGGTTTCGCCCGCATCGGTGAACAGCAGACCGCCATCGGTCATCACACCATCCACATCGAAAAACACCACCTTCACCGGCTGGGCACGCAGCAGCAGCTCGGGATCGAAGTTGAGTGCGGGGGTCAGGGCGGGCAGAGCGCCAGAGAGCTTGGCATCGTTCATGGTCAGATCACCTTGGCACGCATCAGGTCATGGGTATTGAGGGCTCCGCACAGGCGGCCTTGGGCATTGACCACCAGCACGCTGGAAATGCGGTGGGCCTCCATCAGGTCGGCGGCCTCCACGGCCAGCGCATCTTCCTGCACGGTGCGGGGGCGGGGGCGCATCACATCGCGGGCGATGGCGGTGCGCAAGTCTGTGCCCTGCTCGATCAGGCGGCGCAGGTCGCCATCGGTGAAGATGCCAGCGATGCCGCCCTCGTCATCCAGCACCGCGCTGGCACCCAGACCTTTGGCGCTGATTTCGCGCATCAGGTCGGTCACGGAGGCGGTCAAGGGCACGGTGGGCACGGCATCGCCGCTGCGCATCACATCGCGCACATGAGTCAGCAGCTTGCGGCCCAGTGTGCCGCCGGGGTGGCTGCGTGCAAAGTCTTCGGGCCGGAAACCCCGCGCATCCAGCAGGGCCACGGCCAGCGCGTCGCCCATCGCCATCTGCACGGTGGTGCTGGCGGTGGGGGCCAGGTTGTGCGGGCAGGCCTCTTTGGCCACGCTGGTGTCCAGCACCCAGTCGGCATGGCGGGCCAGCGTGCTGTCGGCACGGGCTGTCATGGCGATCAGCGGCACCTTCATGCGCTTGAGCACCGGCAGCAGCACCGTGAGTTCATCGCTCTCGCCGCTGTTGCTGATGGCCAGCACGACATCGTCGGCGGTGATCATGCCCAGGTCGCCGTGGCTGGCCTCGGCCGGATGGACAAACATGGCTGGCGTGCCGGTGGAGGCCAGGGTGGCCGCCATCTTGCGGCCCACATGGCCGCTTTTGCCCATGCCCATCACCACCACCCGGCCCGAGCCGGACAGCACCAGCTGCACGGCCTGCACAAAAGCACCGCCCAGCCGTTCGGCAGCGGCGGCCACAGCCTGGGCCTCGGTGTGCAAAGTTTCACGGGCCAGCGCCAGGGCGCGTTCAGGTTGAACAAAACGATTCAGAGTCATGGCGGGATTATCGGCCAGCCCGCCCGGCGGGCGGGGTTGACCGCCGGGGTTCTCCATGCCCCAAAACACCGCTGACAAGCCCTTGCTTGGTTACCATCGAACCATGAATGCCCTGGACATCACCCTGCTCTACCTGCTGGCCGCCGTGCTGGGCGTGGTGGCCTGCCGCTCGCTGAAGCTGCCGCCCATGCTGGGCTACCTGTTTGTGGGCGTGGTCATCGGCCCCAATGCCCTGGCGCTGGCCCAGAACTCGGCGGGCATCCGCTACCTGGCCGAGTTCGGCGTGGTGTTCTTGATGTTTGTCATCGGGCTGGAATTCAGCCTGCCCAAATTGCGGGCCATGCGCAGCCTGGTGTTCGGGCTGGGGCTGGCCCAGGTGGGGCTGACGATTGTGCTGGTCACGCTGGCCTCGCTGGGCTTTGCCTGGCTGGCACCGCGCTGGTGGGGCATGGAGTGGCAGACCGCCCTGGCCCTGGGCGGCGTGATGTCCATGAGCAGCACGGCCATCGTCATCAAGCTGGTGGCCGAGCGGCTGGAACTGGAAACCGACCACGGCAAACGCGTCGTGGGCATCCTGCTGTTCCAGGACTTGGC
>CALMMY010000436.1 GCA_937868695.1 uncultured Comamonadaceae bacterium | reverse complement strand
GCCGATTTGGCGAGCGCAGGGAGTATGAGGCCCCCACCCTCCCCAGCACGCACCGTCAGCACGGCGCGGCTCGCCACTACACACGTCAGGCAAGAAACAGCTCCCCACCACAAAAGCCAACCGTGAAACAGCATCCCCAAACGCCACCACACCAACCAGCAGATAAACCAACAGCAAAAAGTTCTTGCCTTGTAACTTTGTTTCACTCAAAATTCAAACATTCGTAACCACCGAAACCACCATGACCACCTCAGAAACCTCCACCCCCCTGCCCAACGTGCTCGATCTGGTCATTTTTGGCGGGGTGGGCGACCTCTCGGTGCGCAAGCTGCTGCCTGCGCTCTACACCGCGCACCTGCACCACAACCTGCCTGCGACCACCCGCATCCACTGCCTGGGCCGCCAGCCCTGGGATCAGGCTGCGTTTCTGGCCTTCATCCAGGACAAGGTGGCGGGGTTTGCCGAACCCAAAGCACAGGATGCCGAAGCCTGGCAAAGCTTTTTGCAACGCCTGAACTACGTCAGCATCGATGCCACCCAGGCCAGCGACTTCGCCGCCCTGGCCACCGCCCTGCAACCCGGCTCCGACCGGGTGTACTACCTGGCCACCGCGCCCAGCCTGTTCACCGCCATCTGCGCCAACCTGTCGGGGGCCGGGCTGATTGCCGCCACCAGCCGCGTCGTGCTCGAAAAACCGCTGGGCCACGACCTGGCCTCGGCCCGCAAAATCAACGACGAAGTGGGCCGCTACTTCACCGAAGGCCAGACCTTCCGCATCGACCACTACCTGGGCAAAGAAACCGTGCAGAACCTCATGGTGCTGCGCTTTGGCAACACCATTTTCGAACCCCTGTGGCGCAGCCCCTATATCAAGAGCGTGCAGATCACCGTGGCCGAGAGCGTGGGCGTGGGCAGCCGCGCCGGGTTCTACGACGGCACCGGGGCCATGCGCGACATGCTGCAAAACCACCTGCTGCAACTGCTGTGCATCGTGGCGATGGAGCCGCCCGTTTCGCTCGACCCCGATGCCGTGCGCGACGAAAAGCTCAAGGTGCTGCGCTCGCTGCGCCCCATGAGCGTGGCCGACGTGGCCCGCGACACCGTGCGCGGCCAGTACAGCCCCGGAGCCAGCCAGGGCGATGCCGCCATTGGCTACTTGCAGGAAGACAACATTCCGCCCGACAGCCGCACCGAAACCTTTGTGGCCCTCAAGGCCCACATCAACAACTGGCGCTGGGCCAACGTGCCCATCTTTCTGCGCACCGGCAAGCGCATGGCCGAGCGGCGCTCGGAAATCGTCATCGAGTTTGCCGACCTGCCCTTCACCATCTTTTCCGACTCGCCGCGCCAGTCGGTCAACCGGCTGATGATCCGCCTGCAGCCCGAAGAACACATCCAGCTCCAGATGATGGCCAAGGAGCCCGGCAGCGGCATGCGGCTGCGTCCGGTCAGCCTGAACCTCGATCTCGAATCGGCTTTCGCCGCCCGCCGGGCTGAAGCCTACGAACGCCTGCTGATGGACGTGATCAAGGGCCGCCTGACGCACTTCATGCGCCGCGACGAGCTCGAAGCCGCCTGGACATGGGTGGACCCCATCCTCAACGGCTGGGCCACCCTCGACGAAAAGCCCAAGGCCTACACCGCTGGCAGCTGGGGCCCTGCCGCCTCGTCGGCCCTGATGGCCCGCGAAGGCTCGGCCTGGGTGGAGGAAGCATGACCACCGGGGCCAGCACCGCTATCAGCAATGCCATCAGCACCGAAGACCGCACCGCAGGCCCGCTGCAAGAGCACGTCTGCGCCAACACCGCCGCCCAGGCCCGCCAGCTGGCCGAGGCCGTCGCTGCCCAATTGCGCCACGCCATCGCCACGCGCGGACATGCCCTGTTGGCTGTCTCGGGCGGCAAATCGCCCATTGCACTGTTCGAGCACCTGCGCCAGCAGCCGCTGGACTGGGCCAGCGTGACCGTGCTGCTGGTGGACGAACGCTGCGTGCCCCACACCCACCCCGACAGCAACACCGCGCTGGTGCGCCAGCACCTGTTGCAGGACGGGGCAGCGGCGGCCACGTTCGTCACCTTCTTCGACACGTTAGATGCCATCGACACCCTGGCCGCTGCCGCCAACCAGCGCCTGGCCACCCTGCACTGGCCGCTGGATGTGGCCGTGCTGGGCATGGGCGAAGACGGGCACACCGCCTCGCTGTTTCCCGCCGCGCCGGGGCTGGACACGGCCCTGCACACCACCGCCCATGTGGCCTGGGTGCGGCCCGATGCCATCGGCCATGCGCCCCACCCGCGCCTCACGCTCACGCTGCCCACGCTGCAGGCCGCCCGCCAGTTGCACCTGTCGCTGGCCGGGCCTGCCAAGCAGTCGGTGTACCGCCAGGCACTGGCGCAGCCCGATGCCGCGCTGCCCGTGTCGCTGCTGCTGCACCGGCCTGCCCACCCATTCAGCGTCTGGCTGGCCTGAAGGCTGCCCACCTTGCCACGAGAACACACCACACCATGAGCACATCAACCACACCTTCCGCCGCGCCCGCTCCCATCCACCCCACGCTGGCCGCCGTCACACGGCGCATCACCGAGCGCAGCGCGGCCACCCGCGCTGCCTACCTGCACACCCAGGCCCTCAACGCCCGCCGGGGCACCCAGCGTGCCGGGTTGGGCTGCGCCAACATGGCCCACACCACCGCAGCCCTGCCCGTGGCCGACAAGCTGCGCATCCATGCCGAACGCGCACCGCATGTGGGCATCGTCACCGCCTACAACGACATGCTCTCGGCCCACCAGCCGTATGAGCCGTACCCCGAGCTGCTGCGCCAGCACGCCCGCGATCTGGGTGCCACGGCCCAGGTGGCCGGTGGCGTGCCCGCCATGTGCGACGGCATCACCCAGGGCGAAGCGGGCATGGAGCTGTCGCTGTTCTCGCGCGATGTGATTGCCCTGTCCACCGCCGTGGCGCTGTCGCACAACGTGTTCGATGCCGCGCTGATGCTGGGCGTGTGCGACAAGATCGTGCCCGGCCTGTTCATGGGCGCGGTGCAATTCGGCCACCTGAGCACCGTGTTCGTGCCCGCAGGCCCCATGACCAGCGGCCTGGCCAACGATGCCAAGGCCAAGGTGCGCCAGCAATACGCCCAGGGCCTGGTGGGCCGCGATGCCCTGCTGGAAAGCGAAGCCCAGGCCTACCACAGCCCCGGCACCTGCACCTTCTACGGCACGGCCAACAGCAACCAGATGC
>CALMMY010000435.1 GCA_937868695.1 uncultured Comamonadaceae bacterium | reverse complement strand
ACCTCTTGCTCTTTCACCTCCTTGATCACTTTCGACTGGTTGGTCGAGGATTCACGGTCATAAATAATCAACTGCACCCGAGCACGAACAGCCGATGCGAAAGTCAGACCCCGCGTCTGGCATTCACGGACATCAAAACCGGGCTTGGCGAGGTTGTACTCGACAAACTTCATCTCCACAAAACCATTGTGCGAGACGATGGGGAATGCCGATTCAAAAGCTGCCTGCAAGCCTTCTGCCGCACGCTTCCTGGGAGCCATGTCAGCTTGAAGAAACGCAGTGTAGGCATCCTTCTGCATCTGCAGAAGATAGGGAATGGGAAGTACGTTCTCGCGTGTTCCAAAACTTTTTCGAATGCGTTTACGTTCAGTGTATTGGTAGGCCATGAAAGCTCCAGGTAAAGACATGATGTCCGGTGTCTTTATCGACTCGGGGTGGGCGGGCGGCCCTTGGCACTCGGTGGTTGGCCTCTACCAACCATTGGCTGACGGCTGTGCATTGCACACAGCCCGAACCAAGTGGCTTTCTGCAGTCGGGGTCAGAAAACATTCAGCAGCCCACACAAGGATGATGGCTGCTGAATGCGCTCTGTAAGCAGCAAAGGCTGGAAGCCTTGAAAAGACTTCCAGCCTTGACAGGGCGAATCAATTACTTGAGTTCAGCCTTGGCACCAGCGTCCACGAGTTTCTTCATGGCGGCTTCGGCATCGGCCTTGGCAAGACCTTCTTTGACGTTCTTGGGTGCGCCATCGACCAAGTCTTTGGCTTCTTTCAGGCCCAGACCGGTCAGTTCGCGCACGGCCTTGATCACGGATACCTTGTTGGCACCGGCTTCCAGCAGAACGACGTTGAATTCGGTCTTTTCTTCAACCACGGCAGCAGCAGCACCGCCACCAGCAGCGGGAGCGGCCATTGCAGCTGCGCTCACGCCAAACTTCTCTTCGATGGCTTTCACCAGATCGTTGAGTTCCATGACGGTCATGGTGTCCAGTGCGGACAGGAATGCGTCTTTATCGAATGCCATTTTGATTTCCTAATACAAGTTGGTTGGGGCAATGCCGACCGCTCAAGCGGGTTGGGCTTCGCCTTTTTTCTCTGCCACTGCAGCCAGCACACGAGCGGTGCGGGAAATGGGGGACTGCATCAAGCCCAGCAACTGGGCCAGCAACACTTCCTTGGTTGGAATGTTGGCCAATTGCTTCACGCCGTTGACATCCAGGGTTTTTCCGCCGTAAACGCCAGCGCGAATCACCAACTTGTCGTTGGTCTTCGCAAACTCGGACACCACTTTCGCGGCGGCCACTGCGTCTTCAGAAAAGCCATAGATCAGCGGACCGGTCATCTGGTCTGCGGCCACTTCAAAGCTGCTGCCTGCCACTGCACGGCGGGCCAAGGTGTTTTTCAACACGCTCAGCGTCACGCCTTTGCTGCGGGCATCGACACGCAACTTCGTCATGTCAGCGACCGTGATACCACGGTATTCCGCCATCACGAGCGTTTGAGCTTTAGCGGCGAGGGCGGTCACTTCATCAATGACAGCCAGCTTCTCACTGCGATTCAGACTCAAGGTCTACTCCTTAAAAATGCACTGTCTGACCATTCAGACGAGTGCGCCTCATTGCAGCGACCAACTGTTCGTGGAAAAAACCATGTTCAGCGGGATCGCCATCTGCGTTGGCATTCATTAAGCCGAGTCAAACCATGAGACGGCACCAACGGTCTTGGATGGCCCTGGACAAACCCAGGCCCACCACACTTGCACATCCTCCACCGTCAGAGACAGCAGGGCAGATGTGCAAAGTTTTCTTCAATCAACCAGCGATGGTTTGTGTATCCACGCGCACGCCCACGCCCATGGTGGACGACACAGCGACCTTGCGCAAATACAGACCCTTGCTGGTTGCAGGCTTGGCCTTGTTCAGTGCGTCGATCAGTGCAGCCAAGTTGCCTTGCAGCTTGTCGGTTTCGAACGAACGCAGACCAATGGTGCCATGCACAATACCGGCCTTGTCAACGCGGAATTGCACTTGACCGGCTTTGGCGTTTTTCACTGCCGTGGCCACATCAGGGGTCACCGTACCCACTTTGGGGTTGGGCATCAGGCCACGTGGGCCCAGAATTTGACCCAATGTACCCACAATGCGCATGGCATCAGGAGAGGCAATCACCACATCGAAGTTCAAATTACCAGCTTTGACTTCAGCAGCCAAGTCTTCCATGCCAACGACATCGGCACCAGCAGCGCGCGCATCTTCGGCCTTTGCGCCTTGTGCGAACACAGCAACGCGCTTGGTTTTACCCGTTCCATTTGGCAGCACAACCGCGCCACGCACAACCTGGTCGGACTTCTTGGCATCAATGCCCAGTTGCACAGCCACGTCGATGGACTCGTCAAATTTGGCTGTTGCGCACTCTTTGACGATGGCAATCGCATCGGCCAAGGCATACAGCTTGGTGCTGTCAACTTTGCCAACGAGGTTTTTTTGCTTTTTGGTCAACTTGGACATTTACATACCCTCCACAGTCACACCCATCGAACGGGCGGAGCCAGCGATGGTACGGACGGCTGCGTCGAGATCGGCAGCGGTCATGTCTTTCATTTTGGTGTTTGCAATTTCTTCCAGCTGAGCGCGGGTGATCTTGCCTACCTTTTGCTTGTGGGGCACAGGTGAACCCTTGTCCAGCTTGATCGCCTTTTTGATCAAGGTCGTAGCTGGAGGGGTCTTGATAATGAACGTGAAGCTTTTATCGGCAAACGCGGTAATGACCACTGGCAGTGGCAAACCGGGCTCAACACCTTGTGTGCGGGCATTGAACTCTTTGCAGAACTGCATGATGTTCAATCCACGTTGGCCCAGTGCGGGACCAATTGGAGGGGATGGGTTGGCCTTGCCTGCTGGAACTTGCAGCTTGACAAAGCCGACGATTTTTTTCGCCATGCTTTTACTCCTGACGGGTACATGCGCTGCACGTTTCAGGCAGCTCCCCGGGGTTGCGACTCACGATTGAAAGCACTGCACCGAGTCGTCAGGCGCAATGCCAGGATTTCAGGTCTTTTCGACCTGATTGAATTCCAGCTCAACAGGCGTGGCACGACCGAAGATCGTGACCGAAACCCGCATTTTGTTTTTCTCGTAGTTGACCTCTTCCACTGTGCCATTGAAGTCAGTGAACGGGCCTTCTTTGACGCGGATGTATTCACCCACCACGAATTCGACTTTGTGACGCGGCTTGTCTGCACCTTGCTGCATCTGTGCCACTATTTTCTGAACCTCGGCCTCAGAAATAGGAGCGGGTCTGTTTTTTGCACCGCCAACAAAACCAGTGACTTTATTGGTGTGCTTGACGAGATGCCAGGTCTCATCGTCCATCACCATTTCCACAAGCACATAGCCAGGGAAAAATTTGCGCTCAGTTGTGCGGCGCTGACCATTTTTGACCTCAACCACTTCCTCGGTAGGAACCAGGATACGGCCAAATTTGTCTTGCATGCCCGCGTTGTTGACACGCTCCATAATGTTGCGCTCAACAGCTTTTTCCATGCCCGAATAGGCATGCACCACATACCAGCGCAGGCCGGAAGCAGCCGAATCGGAAGACGGAGCGAGTTGATCAGACATTATTTTCTCCATCCCAGAATGAGGTCGTAAAACGCCCACTCAATGACTTTGTCAGTGAACCACAGCAGGATGGACATGACCAACACAAAACCAAACACATACATGGTCATCTGAATGGCTTCCTTGCGCTCTGGCCAAACAACTTTGCCCAGTTCGCGGTAGGAATCCCGACCAAAACCAATCAACCGCCGACCGGACTCCGATGTCAAAAAAACACCGACTGCCGCTGCGATCAGCACCAACAAACCCAACCATTGAACCAACGCACCTTGCTTGGACAACAGATAAAAAACAACGAACGAGCTGAGCAGCAGAACCAAGGAGCCCGCCACTTTGGCTTTGTCTGCCCCGGCATTGACGGTTTCAATTTCTGGAGATGCCATAACTTCTTTTCAACAAAACAGCCAATCAAATCACCGCAGACAAGTAAGCCCACCTGAAGTCACACGACTTCGGTGGGCATGGTGTTCACACTCAACCTGCTGAATTTAGCCTGTCAGTGTGGCAGGGGCAGTAGGAATCGAACCTACAACCTTCGGTTTTGGAGACCGACGCT
>CALMMY010000434.1 GCA_937868695.1 uncultured Comamonadaceae bacterium | reverse complement strand
GCATCGTCATCGTGGGCGCAGGCCAGGCGGGCCTGAGCTGCGCCGAGGCCCTGCGCAGCGGCGGCTTTGTCGGCCCCATCACGCTGCTGGGCGATGAGGCCACAGGCCCCTACCACCGCCCACCGCTGAGCAAAGCCTGGCTGGCGGGCGAGATGGATGCCGCACAACTGGCCATGCGTGCGCCCCAGATGCTGGAGCGCAAACAGATCAGCCTGCGCACCGGCGTGCGGGCCACCGCCATCGACCGCGCCGCCCGCTGCCTGGTGCTGGAGAACGGCGAGCGCATGCCCTACAGCGGGCTGGTGCTGGCCACCGGATCGCGCCCGCGCACCCTGCCCCTGCCCGGTGCCGATGCCTCCGGCGTGCTGACTCTGCGCAGCCGCGACGATGCCAGCGCCCTCAGCGAAGGCCTGGCCCGCTGCGCCGAACGCGACCTGCCGCTGGTGGTGATCGGCGGTGGCTTCATCGGCCTGGAAGTGGCGGCCACCGCCCGCAAAAAGGGCCTGCCCGTCACCGTGCTGGAAGCCGCGCCCCGCCTGCTGGGCCGGGTGCTGGCCCCGGCGCTGTCCGACTGGTTTGCCGACCTGCACCGCAGCCACGGGGTCAACCTGCTGCTGGGTGTGCAGACCGCGCACATCGCAGCCGGTGACGATGGCCGGGTGAGCGCCGTGGCCCTGGCCGATGGCCGCAGCCTGCCCGCCGGGCTGGTGCTGCTGGGCGTGGGGGCCGTGGCCAATGACGAACTCGCGGCCCAGGCCGGGCTGGCGTGCGAGCGCGGCATCGTGGTCGATGCCTGTGGCCGCACCGCCGACCCGCTGATCGTGGCCGCCGGTGACTGCACCGCCCGTCGGCTGGACGACGGCACGCTGCTGCGCCTGGAATCGGTACAAAACGCCACCGAACAGGGCAAAAGCGCCGCCGCCGCCCTGCTGGGCCAGGCCCGCCCCTTCACCGCCACGCCCTGGTTCTGGAGCGACCAGTACGACCGCAAACTGCAAATGGCCGGGCTGAGCGCCGGGGCCGACCACTGGGTGCTGCGCGGCCAGATGGACAGCGACACAAGCGGCACCAGCGGTGGCTTCTCGGTGTTCCACTACCGGGGCACGCAGCTGCTGGCGGTGGATTCGGTCAACGCCAGCAAAGACCACCTGCTGGCCCGCAAGCTGCTGGATGCCGGGGTGTCACCCACAGCAGACCAGGCCGCAGACACCGCGTTCGATCTGGCCAGCCTGCTGCGCTGAAGGCAGGCAACAAGCCGCAAGCCCCTGCCAACCAACCAGCCAGCCCACCAGCCGACGCAAGCAAGAAGAACTCAGAGGCTGAGAGTTTTTCGGGCGTGCCCGAGCAACGCTCCAAAACGTGCCCGATCAAGGCGCAAAGCACAGCCATAGCTCGGGCTATGGCGCGCATTTGCAACGCCGAGCGGGTGCGTTTTGGGGTGGTGAGCGGGCATGAACGAAAGACTCTCAGCCTCTCAGGCCCCGCTGCGCCTGGCCGAAGCGCGTGGCCTGCGCACGGCTGACGTGCTGCTGATGGCTGGCCCAGGGGTTTCGGTGCTTTGGGCCTTGTCGCCCTTGTCGCCTTTGTCGGCCTTGCGTGGTGGGGCGTAGATGAGTTTCAGCAGGCGCTTCAAGGTATTGCGCTGGGCAGGTGTGAGGGCGGCTGTGGCATCCACCTCCAGCCGTGCAGCCGTTTCTTCGGCCTGTGCCATCAGCGCCTGGCCCTGCGGTGTGAGCGACAGCGCCAGCGCCCGCCCGTCGTGCGGATGCGGCTGGCGCAGCACCAGTTCGCGCTGCTCGAACTGGTTGAGCATGATGACCAGATTGGGCGGCTGCAACCCCAGGCAGGTACACAGCTGGCGCGAGGTGACACCGGGATTGTGCGCAATGACCGACAGCACAGAAAAGTCCACCGGCCTCAGCCCGTACACCGCCATGCGCTCCAGAAACAGCCCGATCACCGTCAGCGCAGCGCGGCGGGCGTTGTAGCCGATCAGGGTTTCCAGGTAGCCGGTATCGACCTGATCGACCGAAGCCACCTCGGCCTCGGTGGCCGAAGCCGGGTTGGCCTCTGCGGTGTGGTCGGGTGTGGCAGTGGCCGGTGGGTTGGCGGGAGCTGGCGACATGACGGATGCGGTGGGAGTGCGCTGGATTTGCGGTGAATTTGCCGTGATGGCAAAGCCGCAAGCTTAGCGCCTCAGGCTCCCGCCAAACTGTCACCGCTCCGTCAATCGATTTTCACGTACTCGTAGTCCACCGGCTGCTGGTTGATGCCCATGCGGGGGGCGGCAATCCAGCTGGCGTACTGGCCTGGGGCGTGGCTGGGCTTCATCAGGGAGTTGATGAAGGCCATGTCGGCATCGTTGGGCAGCCACTCGCCTGCGCTGGCGGCCCAGGCATCGGCGCTCAGCAGCTCGCCGCTGGGGCTGATTTTGTGGCCGGCAAACTCGCCAATCTTCCGGTTGAAGCCCTTGTATGGCTGGGTGATCTTGAAGTTGATGCCCGCCTTTTCAATGATCTTGTTCCAGCGGTCGATGCCGCCCTGGCAGTCGGCCATGTAGTCGTCCAGCAGGCGGCAGTTGATGGCACGCAGGGCGGGCACGGCTTCGTCCACCAGCTTGCCATCGACCACGCGGGTGACGGTGTAGCTGGCATCGGCCAGCTGGTGGTCGTCGCCCTTGAGGTTGGCTTCGTTGAAGCGGCCCTTCAGGCCGGAGCTGAAGGCCTCGGCACCGTTGGACGAAATCTCGGAGCCGAACAAATCGCGCGTGACCGACATGTGGAAATTGGCCTTGCGTTGCAGCAGCGGCAAATCCACCACGCCCAGGGCGCGGATGGCCTCGGTGTCATACGGGTCAGAAATACCGGCCTTGACCATCGCATCGCAGGTGGCCTGGATGGTGCGGCCCACGCCGGTTTCGCCCACAAACAGGTGGTGCGCCTCTTCGGTCAGCATGAAGCGGCAGCTGCGGCTGAGCGGGTCAAAACCGCTCTCGGCCAACGCGGCCAGTTGCATCTTGCCGTCGCGGTCGGTGAAGTAGGTGAACATGAAAAAGCTCAGCCAATCGGGTGTGCGCTCGTTGAAGGCCCCCAGAATGCGCGGGTTGTCTTGCTGGCCGCTGCGGCGCTCCAGCAGGGCCTGGGCTTCTTCGCGGCCATCTTTGCCGAAGTATTTCACCAGCAGGTAAACCATCGCCCACAGGTGGCGGCCCTCTTCCACGTTCACCTGAAACAGGTTGCGCATGTCGTACAGGCTGGGCGCGGTGGCCCCCAGGTAGCGCTGCT
>CALMMY010000433.1 GCA_937868695.1 uncultured Comamonadaceae bacterium | reverse complement strand
CCTACCGGGGCAAGAGCTTTGCAGCCATCACCGACCCCATCCGCATGGGTGACTTGATGCGGGCCATCATGGCCTACAAGGGCGGGCCAGTGGTTCGCGCCGCCCTGCAACTGGCCCCGCTGCTGTACCAGCGCCCCGGCAATCTGCGCATGATGGAATGGGCTGAACTTGATCTGGATGCGGCGCTGTGGACGATACCCAGCCAGAAGATGAAGCGCACCAAGCTGGAGAAAGAACAAGGCGATGATCATGTCGTGCCCCTGCCTACCCAGACCGTGGCCTTGCTGCGCAGCATCCAGCCGCTGACGGGGCGGGGGCAGTACGTTTTCCCAGGCGAGCGCAGCCACGACAGGCTCATTTCAGACAACTCGGTGCGCAGCTACAACCGAACCATATATCTGAAGCAATGCTTGGGCTTGTCGCCTTGGGCAAAGCTCTGCAAGCACTGAACTCAAGCCGAAAGCGTGTGCGTGCGGAGCCAGTCTTTCAGCGCCTCATTCATGCGGGTTTGCCAGCCTGCCCCTGTGGCACGGAAGGCCGTCAGAACCTCTCGGTCAATGCGGATGGCTACCTGTTCTTTTGTGCCGCTACCCATTGGGCGACCACGCTTTTTCAGGGCCACAGCCATGCCCGCCTGCATTTCTTCTGGGGTGGCGGAGCGGTCATCTTCATCCACACCATCCCAGACGAAGTACCCACCGGCAGGAGGTGTTTTCATGGCTTCCAAGATGGCCTCACGCTCAGTCCGTGCAACTGCTGATCCACTCACAGTAAACCTCGGTTTCTTTCTGGCTTGCAGGCCGAAAACTGATGATGCGTGCGCTGCCTTCGCGGTCGGTATGCACCACAGTCAGTACCCGCAACACGTTCATCACGTAGGCAAACGATTGGGTGCGAAGCTCACCGCTGCGAACCACATCCAGGCGGTAGCGAGATTGCAGCACCTCTGGTGCATCACAGAAGTCCAGCCCGTGCTTTGCCAGATTGGCGATGCGTTTGGGTTCGTCCCACACCAGTGTCGATTGCATCGCATTTATTGTAGATGTGTTTATTTGGAGATGCTGGTTGTTTTTGTAGATGCACATTCAGCCCAGGGCAATCACACCCGCACCACCCGCCCTGGGTTGAGGGTGTTGTGCGGGTCCAGTGCCTGCTTGATGCGGGCCATCAGGTTCAGGGCCACCGGGGATTTGTGCTGGATCAGGTGATCCACCTTCAGGCTGCCCACGCCATGCTCGGCGCTGATTGAGCCTTTGAACTGGCTCACGGCGGCGTACACCAGATGGTTCACATGGTCTTCCTGCTCGCGCAGGAAAGTGGCTGCATCCATGCCCACAGGGGCCTGCACGTTGTAGTGCAGGTTGCCATCGCCCAGGTGGCCGAAGTTGACCAG
>CALMMY010000432.1 GCA_937868695.1 uncultured Comamonadaceae bacterium | reverse complement strand
CCGCTGATGGGCCAGGGCGTGGAGAACGCATCCATCCTGGTGCAGCACCTGGGGCTGGTGCTGGCCATGTTCGGCGCACTGGCTGCGGAGCGCCACGGCCACCTGTCCACCCTGGGCGGGGTGGGCCAGGCGGCGACGGGTGGAGCCGATGGAACCGGCGGTGCCGCTGGCCGC
Organism: uncultured Comamonadaceae bacterium; assembly: GCA_937868695.1. Lineage (GTDB taxonomy): Bacteria > Pseudomonadota > Gammaproteobacteria > Burkholderiales > Burkholderiaceae_C > UBA2334. The sequence continues at coordinate 4,557 of CALMMY010000432.1, read as the reverse complement.
GTGCGCAGGCTGGTGCAGGCGTTTGGCAATGCGTTTGCCGCCCTGGTGTGCGGGGCACTGGCGCTGGCGAGCTGGCGGTTTGTGGCCACCGAGATGGAAACGGCGCACACGCTGGCCTACGGCATGCCGGTGTGGTGGGTGCAGGCGGCCATGCCGCTGGGGTTTGCCGTGCTGGGCCTGAAGCTGGGCGCACGCTGCGCCACGGCGGCGGTGCCCAAAGTTCTGTGCGGCGGCGGGCTGACGGTGGCGGGCTGGTGGCTGGCGCACACCTGGGATGGCACGTCCATCACCTTCTGGCCTGCGACTGTGCTGCTGGTGGCGGCGTTGCTGGCGGGTTCACCGGTGTTTGCGGTGCTGGGCGGGCTGGCGCTGGCGCTGTTCTGGCAGGACGGCCTGCCGCTGGCCTCGGTGGCCCTGTCGCACTACCAGATCACGGTCAACCCCTCGCTGCCCGCGCTGCCCCTGTTCACGCTGGCGGGGCTGGTGTTTGCCCGCACGGGCGCGGCGCAGCGCATTGGCAATCTGTTTGTGGCCCTGATGGGTGGCGGGGTGCATGGCACGGTGCTGGCCACGGCGGTGCTGTGCTCGCTGTTCACGGCCTTCACGGGCGGCAGCGGCGTGACCATTCTGGCCCTGGGCGGGCTGCTGCTGCCCTTGCTGCGCAACGCGGGCTACCCCGAGCAGCGCGGCATCAGCCTGGTGACCAGCGCCAGCGCACTGGGGGTGCTGCTGGCCCCGTCGGCGCCGCTGATCATGGTGGCCATCATCGCGCGGGTGCCCATCAACACCATGTTTCTGGCCGGCCTGGTGCCCGCCGCGCTGATGGTGCTGAGCCTGCTGGCGTTTGGCGGCTATCTGGGCAAACGGGCAGCACGGGTGCCGGTGTCGGCGGGTGGCGTGGCCGCTGCACCGCCTTCCCGCCCCAGCCTCCAGGGTGCGCTGGCTGCGGCCTGGCTGGCCAAGTGGGAGCTGCTGGCCCCGGTGGTGGCCATCGGCTCGCTGGTCAGCGGGCTGGCCACGCCCACCGAAAGCGCGGCACTCACGGCGGGCTATGCCATCGCCACCCAGGCCTGGGCACACCGCGAGCTGCCGTGGGCCAGACTGCGGGCCTGCCTGGGCGAATCGGCCCAGATCATCGGCGGGGTGCTGGTGATTCTGGGCATGGCCCTGGGCCTGACCAACTACCTGATTGACGCGGGCATTCCCGATGCGGCCATTGAGGCGGTGCAGGGGGTCATTCCCGACCGCAACCTGTTTCTGCTGGCCCTGGTGCTGTTTTTGCTGCTAGCCGGGGCGCTGATGGAAATCTACGCCGCCATCGTGGTGCTGGTGCCCTTGCTGCTGCCGGTGGCGCAAAGCTACGGGGTGGACCCGGTTCACTTTGGCATCATTTTTCTGGCAGCGATGGAGATGGGCTTTCTGTGCCCGCCCGCTGGCATGAACATCTACTTTGCCTCGGCCATGTTCGGCAAGCCCATCGGCTACGTGGCCCGCTCGGTGCTGCCCGCGCTGCTGGCCATTTTGCTGGGCACGCTGCTGATTGCATGGTGGCCGCCGTTGGCCACGGCCCTGCCCAGGCTGGTGGCGGGCGGCTGAATGTCTCGCCCCGCCGTGGCCACCGTGCCTGCACCGCTGGCCACGGTCGCCACCGGCATCGGGGTTAACCCTGTGACACCTGTCAGTGTTGCTCCTAAAAAAATCATCAATTCAATGATTTTTTATACCGATATGAGCTCGATGATATTGGTTTCAATGCTCATTTGTTTGCGCGAAAACAATGGGTATTTCCGGCTCAAAAAAGATCCGTTCTGACAGGGGTTATCAGGGAGTGGATGCCGTAACATCAAACGGCGCAATCCGCCAGACAACGTGCGTCTGCATTCCACCCACCTACGAGACGAGACAAACATGGACATCAACATCGACAAGCTGGAAACCGCTGTTCAAGACCTCAAAAACATGCTCAAGGACGGCTTGCTGGCCACGGACATCTGGGACCGCTCCACCGGGCTGTCTCTGGCCGGGCACAACCCCCAGCCTGCGGCGGTGGCGCTGTTCACCGAGATGACCAACACGCTCAGCAACACCCTGTCCGATGCCGGATTTCCGGGGCTGAAGCGGTACTTCTTCCTCGATCTCGAAGGTGACCATGTGGTGATGATCATCCGCCACGGCACCGACCTGTTGCAGGGCATCCTGATGAATTCGCAAAAGGTCAACCTGGGTCTGCTGCTGTCGGTGGCGCTGCCCAAGATGCTGACCAGCGTCGAGAAAGCCCGCGCTTAAAGGCGCACCCCGTGCCCAAAGAAGCACTGGGGGTGTGGTCGCCCCACCGGGACTCCAAGTCTGTGCTGGCGTTCAAGTCCATGCTTGGCATGCGGGCTGAACGCTGGCTCTGGCTCAACGAGCCAGACCAAGCCTCCTGGTGGGTGGTGGACGGCACCCGCGACAACCTGTCCGAGCTGACGGTGAACCTGCACCGCGAGAAGGCGCAAGGCCCCGTGCGTGGCGTGCTGCTGGCCCCCGACTGGTCGGCGGTGAAAGACCCGGTGTGGGTGTTTTTCAAGGTGCCGCTGCAAGTCAACCAGGTGTACCGCTGGATCGATGCCTGTTGCCCGCAGCCTTCGGCCCCGGTCTCTGCCGAGGCGTTGTTTGCCGAACAACACATCCAGTTGCTGCGCTGGCCCAACATGACGCGCTACAACGCCAACGCGACAGTGGCCCAGGGCATTGAGCTGACGGTGGCCTGTGCCCGCCTGCTCAGCGCCCCCATGACTTACGAAGAAGTGCGCAGCCTGCTGCCAACCGAGGCCAACCGCACGCAGCTTGATGTCGTGCTCAAAGATGCCTTGCAAAACGGCATGCTGGGTCTGACACCGATCCACCAGCCTGCGGCGGCTCCCACGAGGGCACCCACCCCTGTGCCTGCCAGTCCCGCTGTCGGTACAACCACCACTGCGCGTGCGCCTGCTGCGGCTGCCCCGCCCGTGTCCAAACCGGCGGTGCCGAGCCCGTCAGCCGCCAGTCGCACCGAAGAGCGTGGGGCGTGGTCGCTGATCAAACGCCTGATCCTGAAATTCACCTGAACGCCCCCATGAACCCCCTACCCGTTGTTCTGGGGCACTCCATTGCCCACCAAGTTGTGTTTGTCGGCCCGTTCGGGGTGGGCAAGACCACGGCATTGCGCGCGGTGTCGGACACCGAGGTGGTCAACACCGACGTGGCCAGCAGCGAGGTCACCGCCGAGGCGGCGGCCCAGGGCAAAACCACCACCACCACCGGCTTTGACTACGGCGAGTGGCGCTTTCCCGATGGGGCGCGTGTCTCGCTGCTGGGTGTGCCGGGGCAAGACCGCTTCGAGGCCATGTGGGATGTGACCATTGCACGCAGCTCGGCCATTGTGCTGTGGGTGTATGGCGACCGCGACCCGCGCCTGCTGGAGTGCGCCAAATGGCTCAACGCCCTGGCCCAGCGCAAGGCCGTGGCCCGGCTGGCCGTGGCCGTGACCCGCATGCCCCCCGACGCGCCCGATGCCGCCCTGACTCCTTACCGCGAACTGCTGGAGCGTTACCACCCACTGGCTCCGGTGATCACCGCAGACCCCCGGCGTGCCGCCGATGTGATGCAGGCCATCACGATGGCGCTCACATCGCCCTACGGCGCGATCGAGCGCCAGTAACACGGAGCCTGTCATGGCCCGGCGCAAATCTTCCCGATTTCTTCACCACAGGCATTGGCAAATGGACTCCCTGGCACTCGGACAATTCTTTCTGCCCACCATCGAAAAAATGGCGGTGCGCATTCCCCAGTTGCGCTGTGCCGTGCTGTGTACGCCCGATGGCTTCAACATCTGCTCGCTGGGCCTGACCGAAAACCAGGTGGGCAAGATGGCGGCGCTGAGCAGCTCGCTGCTGTCGGTGGGCGATGCCACGGTCAGCAGCCTGGCCGCCGAAGATGGCTCGCAGGCAGCCGGGCTGGAGATGCTGACGATGGAAGCCAACGGCCTCCAGATCGTGACCACCAAAATCAACCGTGCTGGCGGCCACATGGTGCTGATGGCGGGTGCCCGTGCCCCGCTGGGCGTGGTGCTGGTGGGCGTGAAGGCCACCGCCGCCGATCTGATCAAGCTGCTGGCGGAGTGAACCTTGCGCGTGCTCGGCCCGGCTGAAACAGCCCTCGCCCTGCCCTACCCGCAGCTGGCCAGCGCCATCGAGGCGGTGCTGCGCGACCCCCAGGTGGCGGTGCCGCCGCGCATCGTCCAGCCGCTGGCGCACGGGGGCAGCCTGTTCGTGATGCCCGCTGCCGATGCGCGGGTGGCCATCACCAAACTCATCACCTTTGTGGCCGACAACCCCGCACGCGGGCTGCCCGGCATCCAGGGCGACATCGTGGTGTTCGATGCCCGCGATGGCCGCAGGCTGGCCCTGCTGGATGGCCCCACCGTCACCGCCCGGCGCACCGCCGCCGTGTCGCTGCTGGCGGCCCGCCTGATGGCCCGCCACACCGACGGCCCCCTGCTGGTGGTGGGCGCTGGCGTGCAGGGCCGCGCCCACCTGA
>CALMMY010000431.1 GCA_937868695.1 uncultured Comamonadaceae bacterium | reverse complement strand
TCGCGCACCACGATGGCATCGTCGATCAGCAGGCCCACACACAGGCTCAGCGCCATCAGCGTGATCATGTTGATGGTGAAGCCAAACAGGTTCATCACCATGAAGGTGCCGATCAGCGCAATCGGCAGTGTGAGGCCGGTGATGATGGTGGAGCGCCAGGAATTCAGGAACAGAAACACGATCAGCACCGTGAGGATGGCCCCCTCGATCAGCGTTTGCCGCACGTTGTTCACACCCACCCGGATGGGGCGTGAGCCATCCTGCACCTCTTGCAGCTTGTAGCCTGGGGGCAGCTTGGCTTGCATGTCTTTCAGTGTGGCTTGCAAACCGTTGACCACGGCGATGGTGTTTTCGTCCTGGGTCTTTTGCACTTGCAACAGCAGCGTGCGTTCGCCGTTGTACAGCGCCAGGTTTTCCTGCTCGACACTGCTGTCCACCACATTGGCCACCTGGCCCAGGCGAACGGGCTGGCCGCCTCGGCGGGCCACGATGATCTGGTTGAAGTCCTGCGGGTTGTCCATGCGTGCCTGCAACTGCACCACACGCTCCTGGTCGCGGGTGCGCAGGGTGCCCAGCGGGGCATCCTGGTTTTCGGTGCGCACGGCGGCCACGATCTGCTCGGCCGTGATGCCCAGTGCCTGCATGGCCTGGGGCCGCAGTTCAATGTTGATGGCCCGGCGGCTGCCACCCACCAGGGTCACCGCACCGACACCGCGCACGTTTTCAAGCTGCTTTTTCAGGGTCTGCTCCGACCATTGGGTCAGCTCGGCGGGGCTGGGTGCCGTTCCCTGGCTGGCATCGGGCAGCACGGCCACGGCCCACACCGCTCGGGCAGCGGGGTCAAAGCGCAGCACCTTGGGTTCTTTCACCTCGGTGCGCAGGCTGGGCTTGAGCAGGGCCACTTTTTCGCGCACATCCTCGGCAGCCTTGCGCCCCTCCATGTGCAGACCGAATTCGATGATCACCACCGACTGGCCTTCGTAGCTGCGCGAAGTCAGGGCATTGATGCCTGCAATGGTGTTGACCGCCTCTTCCACCTTTTGCGTGACTTCGGTTTCCACAATCTCCGGAGCGGCACCGGGGTACTCGGTGGTGACCACCACCACCGGAAAGTCGATGCTGGGAAATTGATCGACCTGCAAGCGCTGAAAACTGAACAGCCCCATGACCACAAAGGCCAGCATGACCATGGTCGCAAAAACCGGATTGCGCAGCGAAACCTGGGTGAACCACATGGTGCGTTGTCGGGTGGGTTGAAGAGGGCGCGCAATCAGCGCGGATCGGTGGCGGGATTGGGCGTGGTCGCCTGCATGAGCCTGATGGATGTGTTTTGTTGAATGAATCCGGTCTTCACACTGGTAACGAAAGCACCTTCAGCTATCGAATCCGTGAGTATGAAGAGAGCCGATTCCGGTACTGCCCCTACGGCTTGCTTGTCCAGACTCAGCGCGTCCAGGCCCTGGCCCAATACTTTGACGGGCACATGGGCAATGTGTGCTGGCTCGCTGGCCGATGCCGAAGCCTGTACCAGTTGCACATAGGGCTGTGGCCTGTCGTTGCGCACGCTGGATGCGGGCACAGCGGTGCCTGTGCGCTCACCCACCAGCACCTGACCCTGCGCAAACAGACCGTGGCGCAGTCCTGGGGCAGGGCTGAGCTTCAGATAGACCAGCACACTGCGGCTGGCCGCCTGGGCCGATGGACTGATGCGCACCAGCTTGGCCTGTACCGTGGCCGTGCCGCCTTCCACCGTCAGCCGGGCGGTTTGCCCCACCAGAAGCTGGGCCGCCAATTCAGGCGGCACAGCGGCTTCCAGCTCCAGACTGGACAGATCGACCAGCTCCAGCACCCTGGCATCCACACCCACACGTTCGCCGTTCTGTACGAGCCTGGCGGCCACCTGCCCGCTGATGGGGCTGCGCAGCACGGTGTCGGCCAGTGATTTGGCCGCAATGTCCTGCGCGGCCTGGGCCGCGCGGTGGTTGGCCTGGGCCGCAGCCAGGTTGGAAAGTGAAGTTTCCAGTGCGGTGCTGGAGATGAAGCCTTGGGCCACCAGTGCCTGGTTGTTGGCCAGCTGGCGCTGGGCAATGGCCACTTGGGCGGCGGCGGCCTGGGCCTGCTGCGCGGCTTGCTGGGTACGGGCCTGGTACTCGGTGGTGTCGATGCGACCCAGCACCTGGCCAGCCTGCACGGCATCGCCCTCGCGCACCTGCAATCCGCTCAGTTCACCCGCCACTTTGGCCTTGACCACTGCCGTGTTGGCCGCCCTAAGCACGCCTGAAATGGGCACCGTTTGCACCAGCGTGCGGGTGCGGGCCTGCACCACATCGGAGGTGGCCAGCTCAAACACCGTGGGCTTGCGCAAGGCTTCAGCTGCTTCGGCTGCCTGTGCCTGTTTGGCCTGGCGGGCCTGAAAAGCCTTGCCAGCGCCCGCCGCCAGCACCAGTGCCACGGCTGCGCCAGCAGCCCAGGTTGTCCATTTCTTGGCCATGTCAGTTCAATGCGTTGCTGTTGGGGTGGGGAGGTGTGTTTTCGAGGCCGCGCAACAAAATGTCGGCTTGGTTGGCAATGAACGCCTGCGGGTCAATGTGGGCTTGGAGCCCGCCCTGGCCCAGCCCGCAGCACGGAGCCATTGAGTGCTTCCACATGATCACAAAAATCATGGGCGCGATGATGCTGTAAATGGCGTAGTCGAGGTTGAGGGCACGGAACTCTCCGCGCACCACACCCCGTTGCAGAATGCGCCGGATGAGAGCATTGCCCGGCTCGATCACTTCCTGGCGGTAGAAGTCGGTAATTTCAGGAAACTGGCTGCCCTCGCTCATGACCAGCTTGGTGATGCCTGAAGCCTGTGTGGCCCCGATGCGCTCCCACCACTGGTGCATGCAGTAGCGCACCATGTCGGAGGTGTTGCCTTCAAAGGTTTCGAAGGTCTGGTTCCATTCGGCAAAGCGGCCTGCGATGTTTTCGCGCACCACGGCCTTGAACAGCTCCACCTTGCTGGGAAAGTACAGAAACAGCGTGCCTTTGGACACCCCGGCACGCTGGGCCACTTCTTCCACCCGCGTGGCCGCAAAACCTTTTTCCACAAACAAAGACAGCGCCGCGTCCATGAGCTCGCCCGGACGGGCATCTTTGCGCCGTTCACGTTTGTGCGGCGGCTCGGTGGATGGAATGGTGGTTGGTATCGACATGCGCTTTATTACTGACCGACTGGTTATTAATGTAGCGCATTTGTGGGTTTGAATCAGGGCATGCCGTAAAACGAGCGGATGCCGTCCCACACATCCTGCGGGTCATCCACATAGGTGACCAGGTTCAGGTCTTCGGCGGAAACGGTGCCTTCTTCCACCAGCACCTCAAAGTTGAACAGCCGCTTCCAGTAATCGCTGCCAAACAGGAAGATGGGCACGGGCTTGGCTTTCTGGCATTGCACCAGGGTGATGACTTCAAACAGCTCATCCAGCGTGCCAAAGCCGCCCGGAAACGCCACCAGCGCCTTGGCCCGCATCATGAAGTGCATCTTGCGCAGGGCAAAGTAGTGGAATTTGAAGCTCAGCTCGGGCGACACCCAGGGGTTGGCTCCCTGCTCATGGGGCAGGGCGATGTTGAGGCCCACGGTCAGTGCGCCAGCTTCGCTGGCCCCCCGGTTGGCCGCCTCCATGATGCCGGGGCCGCCACCTGTACACACAAATATCCGGTCTTTGTGCTCACAGCGTTGGCTGTATTCGGCCACCAGCCGCCCGAATGCCCGTGCCTGTTCGTAGTAAACCGCGTTGCGCAACAGGGTGCGGGCCTTGGCAATGGCCTGGGGCTCACCGCTGGCCTGTGCGGCTTGCAGGGCCAACTCGGCTTTTTCCTGTGACACAAACCGCGCGCTTCCGTACACCACCACCGTGTGGTCCACGCCCAGCGATTGCTGCATCAGATCGGGTTTGAGCATTTCGAGCTGGATGCGGATGCCGCGTGTCTCGCGGCGCAGCATGAACTCAGGGTCGGCAAACGCCAGGCGGTGGGCGGCGGCCTCCAGCGGCAGGCCGTTGTTGGAGTGGGCTTGCAGTTCGGCCCAGGCATCCGCCAGGCGTGCGGTATTGAGATTTTGGGTGTTGTGCATGGGGTGTCCTGTGTGGGTGACGGGTGCTGTGCGCATCGCAACGCACGGCACACAGCTTACAGGCCCGTCATGACCTCGCCAGAAACGAAAAAGGCTCCCGAAGGAGCCTCTGTTTGCAAAGCCATGTCAGCCAGAGGCTTACACGCGCTTGCGGTACTCACCCGTGCGGGTGTCGATTTCAATCTTGTCGTCCTGTGCCACGAACAGCGGCACAGCCACTTCGAAGCCGGTGGCAATCTTGGCAGGCTTCATGACCTTGCCGGAGGTGTCGCCCTTGACAGCGGGTTCTGTCCAGGTGATGACGCGCTCGACGCTGGTGGGCAGTTCCACGGAGATGGCCTTGCCGTCATAGAACACCACTTCAACGGCCATGCCGTCTTCCAGGTAGTTCAGGGCGTCGCCCATGTTTTCGGCTTCCACTTCGTACTGGTTGTACTCTTCGTCCATGCACACATACATGGGGTCGGCAAAGTAGGAGTAGGTGCATTCTTTCTTGTCCAGAATGACTTGGTCCATCTTGTCGTCGGCTTTGAACACGACTTCGGTGCCGAAGTTGGCGATCAGGCTCTTGAGCTTCATGCGCACGGTGGCGGAGTTGCGGCCACCACGGCTGTATTCGGTTTTCAGGACGACCATGGGGTCTTTGCCGTGCATGATCACGTTGCCTGCGCGGATTTCTTGAGCGATTTTCATAACAGTTCAGGGAGGTTTGAGCCGACTGAGGCGGCGGGGCCGCTGCCGGTGGGTTCGGCTCTTCGGCTTTTCGGGTAACCCGGCATTTTACTGTGCAGGCGTGTCGGCCCTG
>CALMMY010000430.1 GCA_937868695.1 uncultured Comamonadaceae bacterium | reverse complement strand
ACGAACACGGCCACGTAGTCGGGGTAGCGTTTGCCGCGCATGAAGACGTGCAGCAGGTTGTCGCTGTTGACGATGATTTCCTGAAAATAGTGGTGGTTGTCGTCGGCCACACCGCGCGACTTTTTGAACATTTTTTCGATCATGGACACGTTGGGGCCGGCAAACATGTCGGCGGTGGCAGCGGCCACCAGATCCAGTACCTCGGAGGGATGGGAGTCCACGGTTTTGACCGACAGCAGCATTCCGGAGCCGATGTCCACATAGCCTGCGGCCAGGCACTCTGGAATCGAAGACACGGCGGTATTGAGTTGTTGGTCGAGTTTGCTCATTGTTTGAACTCCAAAAAGTAGAAAAAAACAGACAGTACGTTGATAAAGATCAAGAGTGCATATCTTCCCATGTTAATGTGTACATTTGCTGGCACACCATCCAATACTTGAGTTTTACACCAAGATCAGCCCGGACAGCGCAGCACGCGCCTGAAACTTTCACTTTCAGACAGAACACACATGCCCAACGCCAACGAACCCACCGTCCATGTCAACCATGCCCAGTTTGGCACCATCAAGGTGCGAACCGGCGAAACCCTGCTGGATGCCTGCCTGCGGCTGGGGTTGAACATTCCTTTTTCCTGTCGGGGTGGCAGTTGCCACACCTGCATGATGCGCTGCACAGGTGGCGCGATACCCGCACGTGCCCAGCGCGGACTGGCCCCCATTCAGGTGCAGCAAGGTTTGTTCCTGCCGTGCGTCTGCCGCCCGGAATCGGATATGCGGGTGGGCCCCAAGCCGTCGCCCGCTGAACAGGCATCCAAACATCAGATAACTGACAGCATGGATGGTGGTTGCCCTGTGCCAGCGACCTCGCAGGTGCCCGCCCCGGCACAAGACCCCACGCTGTGGGCCGAACTGGACGATGGCCGCAGAGTGCGCCAGATACTCGATGCGTTTTACCGCAAGGTGTTTGCCGACGAGCAGCTGGCGCCCTACTTTCACAACACCACGGCAGACCATGTGGCGGGCAAGCAGTACGCCTTTTTGTACGAAGCCATGACCGGGGCCGACATGTACTTTGGCGACAACCCACTCAATGCCCACCACTGGATGGTGATTTCAGATGCTTTGTTTGACCACCGGCAGCGCCTGATGATCGAAACGCTGGAAGAACATGGGCTGAGCGACGACCAAATTCGCCGCTGGACGGCGTTTGAAGAGCCCTACCGACCCGACATTGTCAAAGAACAAAGCACCCACCGCACCACCAATGGCCAGGTGGAGTTGCGGGCCGAGGGCTTTGCAGAAGAAACCCTGGCGGTGGGCTCCATGTGCGACCACTGCGGTGCAGAAATCGAGGCGGGCACCACCGTGCTGTACCACCAACGGCTGGGCACCATCAGCTGCCCGGCATGCAGCCGCCGCGCAGCCCGCGACTCAGGGCATGGTTGACACGTAGGCCACCACGGCCTGGATGTCGGCATCCGTCATCAGCTTGGTGTTGGCCGCCATGAGGGGGTCGATGCGCTCGCCGCTGCCACTGCGGTAACGCTGCAAGGTGAGCTTGAGGTATTCGGGCTGCTGACCGGCGATGCGGGCAATTTTCTCGTTGCCAGCGCCATCGGCACCGTGGCAGCGCACACAAATCTGGTCGTAATACTTTTTGCCCTGGGTGGCCAAAGCGGGCTGGGCAGCGGGCCGTGCCTGCACCGCCTGGCTGCTGAAGAACATGACCACGCCGACTTTCTCGTCGTCTTTGAGCGCCTTGATCATGCCCTGCATGAACTCGTTTTTGCGCCGCCCGTCGCTGAACTGGCGAATCTGCTCCAGCAGGTAGGCCGGGTTTTGTGCAGCCAGGTTGGGCACATCCAGCTTGACGCTGTTGCCGCCTTCGCCGTGGCAGTAGGCACACACGGCGGCGGCTTTGCGGCCCAGTTTGTAGAGCTGGTCATGCAGGGCGGGGTCGCGCCCGGCATCCTGCAAGCGGGCATGCAGGGGTGAAGCGGGCTGGGCCATGAGCGGCGCAACGGGCAGGACAGACAGCGCGGCCAGCACCAACGCAGATGCGCCAACACGGGCGGCCACTGAATGAACGGTCGAAAAACGGGGCATGGGGGAACTCCTGAACGCATGGGCATTGGGATGAACAGCACCCAACATGGCTGTTTTAGCTCAGCCTGCGGCGCAGCTGGCTGATCTGGCTCAAACTTTAAAGCTTCTTTGCGGCGCTTTTTTGCCAGGCAGCGGCACCCGCTCAGGCTGCGCGGGGTGGGCGGACACCAAAAATGGCCGTGCCCACCCGCACCAGCGTGGCTCCGGCGGCCACGGCGGCCTCCAGATCGGCACTCATGCCCATCGACAGGGTGTCCAGCGCCAGCCCCTGCGCATTCAGGGCATCCCACTGTGCTTTGGCGCGCATGAACAGCGCCTTTTCCGCATCGAAGTCAGGAGCAGGCTCGGGAATGCACATCAGGCCGCGCAAGCGCAGCCGGGGCAGCGCCGCCACCGCATGGGCCAAAGCGGGCAACTCCCCAGGGGACACACCCGACTTGTTGGCTCCGCCATCCACATTCACCTGCAAGCACACCTGCAAGGGCGGCAGGTGGGCCGGGCGCTGGTCGCTCAGTCGCTGGGCAATTTTCAGGCGGTCGATGGACTGCACCCAGTCAAAATGCTCGGCCACCAGCCGGGTTTTGTTGCCCTGCACCGGGCCGATGCAGTGCCAGACCAGCTCGGCACGCGCAGGGTGGTCAGCCAAAGCCCGGATTTTGTCCACCGCTTCCTGGATGTAGTTTTCGCCAAACTGGCGCTGCCCGGCGGCAATGGCCTGGGCCACGGCATCGGGGCCGAATGTCTTGGAAACCGCCAGCAGGGCAACGGCATCGGGTGCGCGGTGCGCGGCGACGCAGGCGGTTTGCAGGCGCTGGTGTACCTGGTGGAGTTGGTGTGCAATCGTGGTCATAATCTTTACGGATATTGTCTGGCCAGCAGGGGCCGGCAAGCGGTCTCAACCAACCATGGAATTTTCAGGATGGACATCACCCAACTGCTGGCCTTCAGCGTCAAAAACAAGGCATCGGACTTGCACCTCTCCGCCGGGCTGCCTCCCATGATCCGGGTGCATGGCGATGTGCGCCGCATCAACGTGGAAGCCCTGGACCACAAGCAGGTGCATTCGATGGTGTACGACATCATGAACGATACCCAGCGCAAGCATTACGAGGAGTTTCTGGAGATCGATTTTTCGTTCGAGATCGAGGGGCTGGCGCGTTTCCGGGTGAATGCCTTCAACCAGAACCGGGGCTGCGGTGCGGTGTTCCGGACCATTCCCAGCAAAATTCTGTCGCTGGAGCAGCTCAACTGCCCCAAAATTTTTTCCGAGCTGGCCCTGAAACCCCGTGGCATGGTGCTGGTCACCGGCCCCACCGGATCGGGCAAGTCCACCACGCTGGCCGCGATGGTGAACTACCTGAACGAAAACGAGTACGGCCACATTCTGACGGTGGAAGACCCGATTGAATTTGTGCATGAAAGCAAGAAATGCCTGATCAACCAGCGCGAAGTGGGTCCGCACACCATGAGCTTTGCCGCCGCGCTCAAGTCGGCCTTGCGTGAAGACCCGGATGCCATTCTGGTGGGCGAAATGCGCGACCTGGAAACCATCCGCCTGGCCATGACCGCAGCCGAAACAGGCCACCTGGTGTTCGGCACACTGCACACCAGCAGCGCCGCCAAGACCATCGACCGGATCATCGACGTGTTCCCCGCCGAAGAAAAGGAAATGGTGCGGGCCATGCTGTCCGAATCACTGCAAGCCGTGATCGCGCAAACCCTGTGCAAAACCAAAGACGGCCAGGGCCGGGTGGCTGCGCACGAGATCATGCTGGGCACACCCGCCATCCGCAACCTGATCCGCGAGGCCAAAGTGGCGCAGATGTACTCGTCCATCCAGACCGGCAACAGCGTGGGCATGCAGACGCTGGATCAGAACCTGGCGGATCTGGTCAAGCGCAACATCATCAGCGCGGCGGAAGCACGCAGCAAAGCCAAAATTCCCGACAACTTTCCGGGTTGAGGCATCCGCCGCCACCCTGACACCGACAATTCAGACCACAACCCTGGAGCAGCCTGTGGGCTGCTCGTGTTTTTTATAGCTGGAGCGATGCATGGAACGTGATCAGGCCTCGAAATTTGTCAACGATCTGTTGAAGCTGCTGATCAGCCGGGGAGGCAGCGACTTGTTCATCACCGCTGAGTTTCCACCGGCCATGAAGGTGGACGGCAAGATTGTGAAAGTCAGCCCGCAGCCTCTGACCGCCACCCACACCCTGACGCTGGCCCGCTCGGTCATGAACGACAAGCAGGCTGCCGAGTTTGAAAGCACCAAGGAGTGCAACTTCGCCATCTCGCCACCGGGCATCGGGCGCTTCCGGGTCAACGCCTTCATCCAGCAGGGCAAGGTGGGCATGGTGATGCGGGTCATCCCCAACACACTGCCCACCATCGACGGCCTGGGCGTGCCCAAAGTGCTCAAGGATGTGGCCATGTCCAAACGGGGGCTGTGCATCATCGTGGGGGCCACGGGTTCGGGCAAGTCCACCACACTGGCGGCCATGATCGACTGGCGCAATGAGAACTCCTACGGCCACATCATCACCGTGGAAGACCCGGTGGAGTTCGTGCATCCGCACAAAAACTGCGTGGTCACGCAACGCGAAGTGGGGCTGGACACCGACACCTGGGAGGCGGCCCTCAAAAACACCTTGCGCCAAGCCCCCGACGTGATTCTGATGGGTGAAATCCGCGACCGCGAAACGATGGAACATGCCGTGGCCTTTGCCGAAACCGGCCACCTGTGCATGGCCACACTGCACGCCAACAGTGCCAACCAGGCGCTGGACCGCATCATCAACTTCTTCCCGGAAGAGCGCCGTGCCCAGCTGCTGATGGACCTGTCGCTCAACCTCAAGGCCATGATTTCCCAGCGGCTGGTGCCCAAGCAAGACCTGAAAGGCCGCCAGGCCGTGGTGGAGGTGATGCTCAACAGCCCACTGATTTCCGACTTGATCTTCAAGGGCGATGTGTCCGAGATCAAGGAAATCATGAAGAAAAGCCGCAACATGGGCATGCAGACATTCGATCAGGCGCTGTTCGAAGCCTACGAAAACAACATCATCAGCTACGAAGATGCGCTGCGCAATGCCGATTCGGTCAACGATTTGCGCCTGACCATCAAGCTGCAATCGCAACGGGCCAAAACCCAGGACATGTCGGCAGGCACCGAGCACCTGTCGATTGTCTGAGACGGTTGCTACAAGGAAAAAGAAGCTTTTGCGCCCTATCATCCAGCACGAAAAGCCATCCAACCAGGAAACACCATGCCCCAGATCGGCCACAAAACCTACCCACCCTGCCCTCCCCGCCGCGTGGCCTTCATCGGCCTGGGTGTGATGGGTTTTCCGATGGCGGGCCACCTGGCCCGTGCCGGGCACACGGTCACGGTCTACAACCGCACCCCCGAAAAAGCCCAGGCCTGGGTCGATGCGCTGGCGCTGGGCGACCGCGCCCGCTCGGCCCCCACACCGCGCGAAGCCGCCCGCCATGCCGACATCGTGTTTGCCTGTGTGGGCAACGACGACGACCTGCGCAGCATCACCCTGGGAGCCAACGGTGCGTTTGCAGGCATGGAGCCGGGGGCTTTGTTTGTGGATCACACCACCGCTTCGGCCAGCGTGGCCCGCGAATTGTTCACCGCAGCCAAAAACCTGGGCCTGGGCTTTGTGGATGCCCCCGTCTCCGGCGGCCAGGCCGGTGCCGAAAATGGCGTGCTCACGGTGATGTGCGGCGGCACGGTGGCGGCCTTTGAAGCGATGCAGCCCGTGGCGATGGCCTACAGCCGAGCCGTCACGCGCATCGGCGAGGCCGGTTCTGGCCAGCTGGCCAAGATGGTGAACCAGATCTGCATTGCCGGTCTGGTGCAGGGCCTGGCCGAGGGCGTGGCCTTTGGCCAGCACGCCGGGCTGGACATGAATCTGGTGCTGGATGTGATCGGCAAAGGCGCGGCCCAGAGCTGGCAGCTCGACAACCGGGGCAAGACTATGGTGGCCGACCAGTTCAACTTCGGCTTTGCCGTGGACTGGATGCGCAAAGACCTGGGGCTGGTGCTGGAAGAAGCCCGCAGCAACGGTGCCCGCCTGCCCGTGACCGCACTGGTGGACCAGTTCTACGCCGACATTCAGCGCATGGGTGGCCAGCGGTGGGACACGTCCAGCCTGGTCAAGCGGCTGCAAAAACAACCTGACTGACACAGTGACCGAGCCTGAGGAGAATCATCTGTGACTGATTTTTTCATGACCCTGATCCGCAGCCTGTTCATGGTGCTGGCAGGCGTGCTGGTGCTGGTGGTGGCCGGTGTCCTGCTGCTGTTCACCCTGGCCTTCATGGTGGTGGCCATTGTCTGGGGGCTGATCAACGGCCGCAAACCATCGGCTTCGGCCAGCTGGTCGCGCTTCCAGCGGTCGGCAGCCTCGGCCATGTGGCAGCGTTACCGCAACCAGGCCAGCCGGAGCGGCCAGACCGGCCCAGAGCCGTCACAGCGCGGCGGGGCCGATGTGGTGGATGTGGATTTCCGCGAAGTGCCCAACGGCCCTGCACCGCAACTCAAGCACCACGCCAAGCTCTGATACAGAGCTGGGCAGCCCTTGGCCCACAGTCAACCGTCTCTCAGCCAGTCAGTTTTCTGTGGTGCCTGATTGGGTGTTTTTCCAGGCCAGTGCCGCCTGGTAAAGCCCGTTTTTGGGCAATCTGGTGATGTCGGTGGCCACGCGCACCGCCGTTTTCAGCGGCAACTCGGCCAGCAACAGGTGCAAGGTATGCAGAGCCTGCTCAGGCAAGCTGCCCTCCGTGGCAGCCACCACAGGCTGCGGATGCAGCACCAGCGCAAATTCACCCTTCAACCGCTGGGGCTGGGCCGTCAGCCAGGCACCCAGGCTGGCGCAAGGCACGGTGTCAATTTCCTCGAACTGCTTGGTCAGCTCGCGGCCCACACTCACCGCCCGCTGGCCCAGCACGGCCAGCGCACGCGCCAGCTCGGTCATGCGGTGGGGGGCCTCCAACAGCACCACGGCACGGCACTCAGCGGCCAAGGCTTGCACGACCCGCTCGCGCTCCAGGGTTTTGGCAGGCAGAAAACCCACAAAAGTGAACCCGCCTGCTTCGGTGCCGTGCAACCCGGCATCCAGCCCGGCGGCGCTGAGCAGAGTGGTCACGCTGCTGGGGCCGGGCAAGGGCATCACGCGGCAGCCAGCCGCCCGCACAGCCTGCACCAGGCGGGCACCGGGATCGCTGATGGCGGGGGTGCCCGCATCGCTCACATAAGCCAGCCGTTCTCCCGCTTGCAGGCGGGCGGCCACCACCAGAGCCGCTTCGGCCTCGTTGTGCTGGTGCAGCGCCAGCAAGGGCTTGTGCAGGCCATACTGGCCCAGCATGCCGGCGGTGTGGCGGGTGTCCTCGCAGGCAATGGCATCCACCAGTTGCAGCACATGCAGGGCACGCAGGGTGATGTCGGCCAGGTTGCCGATGGGGGTGGCCACCACATACAGGCAGCCCTTCGGATAATGCTGGTGACCGGCTGCATCATGGGCAGCCTGTCGCGCCAGCTCAAAAAGCGAACCAACAGGGGAGTTCAATGGCAGAGTCCAGGTTGAAAACACAAAGCACCCGCAGCGTGGGCGCAGCGGGCGAGCAGCGGGCCTTGCTCCATTTGCAGGCGGCTGGCCTGAGGCTGGTGGCACGCAACTTCAAGTCCCCAGGCCGGGGCGGCGGCGAGGTGGACTTGATTATGCGGGAGCCCGACGGCACGCTGGTGTTTGTAGAGGTGCGCCAGCGTGCCAGCGCCTCGCACGGCGGAGCCGCTGCCAGCGTAGGCTGGGCCAAGCAGCGGCGCATCATTTTTGCAGCCCGGCATTACCTGGCGCGCCTTGCACACTGCCCACCGTGCCGGTTTGATGTGGTGGCGCTGCAAGGTGCGGGTACCGACGGAGCAGAGCCGCATGTGCATTGGATACGCGCCGCCTTCGATGCCACGGGCCACGCCTGAAAAAACCTGCCCTTATCATCCGCGCCATGCTTGTTCAGCGCGTTCAACAACAATTCATCGACAGTGCCGATGTCGCCTACCAGTGCGCAGATGCCCTGGGTGCGGCGGTCGATGCCGCCATCGGTGCCATTCTGGCCACCATCACCGGGGGCGGCAAGGTGCTGGTCTGTGGCGTGGGCTCCGGCAGCGCGCTGGCGCAACTGATGGTCAACCACCTGCTGCATGGGCTGGAGCGTGACCGCCCGGCCCTGCCCGCCCTGCTGATTCAGGCCGATGCGGCACGCCCCGATGCCCTGGCGCGGAACATTGCCGCGCTGGCCCTGTCAGACGACATGCTGTTGCTGCTGGGTGAGACGGGCACCGCCACTGGCCTGGTTGAACTGGTACAGACCGCGCACGAGCGCGACATGACTGTGCTGGCGCTGACTGGCGCAGGAGGCGGCCCGCTGGCCAGGGCGCTGCGCGACACCGATGTGCATGTGTGCGTGCCCCACAGCCGCAGCGTGCGCATCAGCGAAATGCACCACCTCGTATTGAATTGCATCTGTGACGGCATCGATGCCCAACTGATGGGCGACGATGCCCCCGAACCGGAGAATCTGGAATGACAACCAAGCTTGCCTGGCCCCGTGCCACCCTGACCCTGTTGGCTGCGGCCACCCTGCTGACCAGCCTGTCTGCCTGCGCTCCCCTGGTGGTAGGAGGCCTGGCCACCACCGCCGTCATGGCCACAGACCGGCGCACCTCCGGCACCCAGCTGGAAGACGAAGGCATTGAGCTGCGTGCAGCCAACCGCCTGCGTGAAACGCTGGGAGAGCGTGGCCACATCAACATCACCAGCTACAACCGCCAGGCTCTGCTGACCGGCGAAGTGCCCACCGAAGCCGATAAGCAGCGTGCCGAACAGGTGCTGGCCGGGGTGGACAACGTCAAAAGCGTGGTCAATGAGCTGGCTGTGCTGGGCAACTCCTCGTTTTCGCAGCGCAGTTCGGATGTGCTGATCACGGGCCGGGTGAAGGCATCCATCGCGGATGCCCAGGATTTGTCGATGCACGCATTCAAGGTGGTGACCGAGCGTGGCACCGTGTACCTGATGGGCCGCGTCACCGAGCGTGAAGCCTCCCGCGTGGCCCAGGTGGCCAGACATGTACCCGGCGTGCAGCGCGTGGTGCGGGTGCTGGAGGTGATTTCAGAAGCCGAACTGGCCCGCCTGCAACCCCAGCCAGCCCCGGCGAATGCTTCAGCTGTGCCTGCATCCCGCGATGCCGGAAACTGAACGGGCCATACCCTCAATACCGCCCACACTCAGCCCAGCGCAAAGCCCGGCTCCACCAGTTTGAGGCTGGGTGTGCCCGCCCGGCCTGCGTAACGCTGGGTGGCATCCAGTGCCTCCACCCGCACGCGGGTGGCCTGGCCGCTGTACACGCCCTGGGCCAGCCAACCCAGCTCGGCCTGCAGCGCAGCCTCTGATCGTAGCGTGGTCGTCCACACCCGCTGGGGGGCATCCCAGCGGTAGCCTCGGGCCTTGAGCACATCCTTGGCTTCAAACGGTGCGCCCGTGGCTTGCAGGCGGTAATGCGTTTCCTCTGCGGCCTTGAGCAGCACCGACAGCCCGGTGGACTGGTCGCCGGGGCTGGCCAGGGCGGCCCCGAAAGCCGCCAACGGCCTGGCCAGCACGGCCAGCAACGCATGGCAATCGGTCTCGGCGCGGTGCGCGTCGTAAAACCAGCCGCAGGCCAGGGCCAGGCTCTCCAGCTTGGCACTGCCCTGGCCCATGGCCTTCCAGTCCAGATCGGCCCAGGAGCAGGCCCAGGGCAGCAGCGCAAAGGCGGGCAGGCGGGCTTCGACAAACGGACGGTCAAAACCGGCGTTGTGGGCCACCACCAGATCAACGCCCGCCAGCATCTCGGCAATGCGGGCCTCGTCCAGCCGGTGGCCGCGCACCATCGCATCGGTGATGCCGGTGATGTCGGTGATGGCGGGGGCAATGGGGCGGCCAGGGTCTTCCAGGCCGTCGTACACCTGCACCGGCCCCACGGGCCGACCCGTGGCCATGTCCACCGCCACGCGCAAGAGGGCCAGCTCGATCACCTTGTCTTTGCCGGATTCCAGCCCGGTGGTTTCGGTGTCGAGCACCAGCACCTGGCGCACCGCACCCAGCGGTTTGCGCCGGAAATCCAGCGTGGGCACCAGGCGGCGCAGCACGCGGTAGTCGGGGCTGCGCTCCAGCACCACCGCAATTTCTTCCAGCGCCAGCGGTGTGAATTCGTCGGCCAGGGGGCGCAGCGGGGCCGGGACGGGTGCAGGTGCAGGTGCTGGAGCCGCAGTGGGTGTGGGTGTGGGTGTGGGTGTGGGTGTGGGTGTGGGCGATGGTGCGGGGGCGGCAGCCGGTTTCACCGCCGGGCTGGTGGCGTGTGCGCTGGCCGCCAGCGCCAGCGGTTGCGTGTAGGAAGTCGGCGCAGCCAGCGGCACCACGATGGCCGCAGGCTCGCTCTGGCGGCGCGCTTTGGGCTTGCGCACGGCGGGTGCGCAAGCCGTGGTGGCCACGCTGGCCGCAACGGGCGCATCATCAAAGGCCAGATCCAGCTGTTCAGGTGTGTGCATGCAGCGGTGAAAATGATTGGAAAAGCCCGTATTGTCGGTGCCCCCGCCGCACCCACCCCGCCACACTGCCCTGCCATGACAGCCACACGCCCGCACACCGCCCTCCCCACCGATGCCACCCACCCGGCAGCGGCCCCGCACACCGCCCCACTGTTTTCTCTGGCGGGGCGCACCGCCCTGGTGACGGGAGCCTCGCGCGGGCTGGGGCTGTGCATGGCGCAGGCCCTGGCGGCGCACGGGGCTTCGGTGTGGCTCAACGGGCGCGATGCCACCACGTTGCAAGCAGCGGTAGCCAGCGTGCAGGCAGGCAGCGCACCCGGCACCCAGGCCCGCGCCCTGGCTTTTGACGTGACCGATGGCCAGGCCACCCGCGCCGCGCTGGATGAAATCGCCCGCACCAGCGGGACGCTGGACATTCTGGTCAACAACGCCGGTCTGCGCGACCGCCGCCCCTTCACGCAGCTGGATGCCCCCGCCCTGCGCACCATGCTCGAATCGCACCTGGTGGCCCCGTTCGAGCTGTGCCGTGCCGCCCTGCCGCTGATGCCGCAGCCGGGCGGGCGCATCGTCCACATCACCTCGATTGCCGGGCCGATTGCCCGTGCGGGCGATGCGGCCTACACCGCTGCCAAAGGCGGGCTGGCCGCCCTCACCCGTGCGCTGGCCGCCGAGCTGGGGCCACTGGGCATCAACGTCAACGCCGTGGCCCCCGGCTACTTCGCCACCGAAGCCAATGCGGCCATGACCACCAACCCCGATGTGGCCCAGTGGTTGCAGGCCCGCACCTCGCTGGGCCGCTGGGGCCAGCCCGCCGAAATCGCGGGCGCGGTGGTGTTTCTGGCCTCGCCCGCCGCCAGCTACATCACCGGCCATGTGCTGGCGGTGGATGGCGGCTACCTGGCGCACTTCTGACATCTGAAGCCGAGTGCGTCAGGCCACACACCCCAGCCAGACGTTCCCTCAGCCACCCAGCAGGCCCTTCTTCAGCCCCGAGTCCACCGGCTTGTCGCCCAGCCAGATGCGCAGCAGGGCGGTGAAGAAATCGTCGCCCGCCATCGGGGTGCCCACCACCTGGCGATTGACCAGCACGCGGGAGCCCAGATCGGGCAGGTATTCCAGCTGGATGACATCGCCCTTTTTGGCCTCGCCAGCCAGCTTCAGGTTGGTGTTGAGCGTGGCCATCTGGGCCTTGAAGGCGGCCAGCTGGGCCTCGGTGTGGTTGTCGCGCAGGCCGTCGTTCAGGGCATTGGCAAAGGTCTCGGCATCCACATTGCGCAGCATGGTGATGACCACGCGCCGGGGGCCTTTCTGGGCCAGCACGGCCTGGGCATCGGTGGCTTTCTGGGGCAGGTACAACCCGGCCACGTACACCTTGAAAAATGCCCGGGTGCGCAGACCCGCACCGTTAAGTGTGAGCGTGGTGGAGCCCGCCGGACTGGTGGCCTCCAGCTTCACGCCCTCCAGCTCCACGGGTTGGGCGTGTACACCCGCCACGGTGCAGGCCAGGCAGGCGGCCAGTACCAGGGCGATGGAATGTGGCTTTTTCATATGGAGACTCCCTATCGGACGTTGGTTGCAAAGAACAGGATCAGCTGTGCCAGATGACGCGCTTGCCCGATGCTTCCCAATTCTCGTAATTGGCGGCGTACAGGTCTTCGATGCGGTTGCGCTTGACCTTGAAGG
The DNA here is from genome assembly GCA_937868695.1 of uncultured Comamonadaceae bacterium. Classification (GTDB taxonomy): domain Bacteria; phylum Pseudomonadota; class Gammaproteobacteria; order Burkholderiales; family Burkholderiaceae_C; genus UBA2334. The sequence goes on along the minus strand of CALMMY010000430.1, from coordinate 4,260 downwards.
TGGGGGTGATGACATCGTTGTCCACCGTCCAGGCCGTGCTCACGGCCACCAGGCATTGCAGGCGCTCGTGCGGGTCAAGCGTGGCATTGATGGCCTTGAGGTGGGTGGCCAGCGAGGCTTCCATCGACTCGCGCGCACCGGGCTTGGCAAGGGCATTCACCGCGTCGGGTGACAGCATGGCGATGCCCAGCGGCTGGCCCAGGTTGGCCCCGGTGACCACGCAGGCCTCGATGGCATCGTGCATCACCAGGCGGTCTTCGATCGGGGCGGGGGCCACGTACTTGCCTTTGCCGGTCTTGAACAGGTCTTTGACCCGGCCCGTCACGCGCAGGCAGCCCTGCTCGTCGATGTGACCCTTGTCGCCGGTGCGCAGCCAGCCGTCATCGGTCATGGCCTCGCGGGTGAGGACGGGCTCCTTGTAGTAGCCCAGCATCACGGCGGGGCTGCGCATCTGGATTTCGCCGTTGTCGGGGGCAATGCGCACCTGCACGCCCTCGTAAGCGGGGCCCACGCTGCCCTCCTGGTTGGTGCCCGGCACGGTCAGGTGGGAAACGGCCAGGTTTTCGGTCATGCCGTAACCCTCGTTGACGGGCAGGCCCAGCTTGCGGAACCAGCCCAGCAAGGCCACCGGCATGGGCGCGGCCCCGCCACAGGCAATGCGGCACTGATCCAGACCCAGTGCGCCCAACACCTTTTTGCGGATCAGCCCGCTGACGATGGGGATGGACAGCAGCAGCTTCAGCTTGGGCTCGGGCAGCTTGTGGTGTACCCCGTGCTGGAACTTGACCCACAGGCGCGGCACCGAGAAAAAGATGGTGGGCCGGGCACGCTGCACATCAGCGGCAAAGGTTTCGAGCGATTCGGCAAAGTACAGCCGCATGCCGGTGCGCAGCCAGCCGTGCTCCACCAGCACCCGCTCCACCACGTGGGCCAGCGGCAGGTAGCTCAGCATGCGGTCTTCGCCCGTCATGGGGATGCGCTTGATGCCGGCGTTCAGCGCCCAGGCAAAGTTGCCGAAGCTGTGCATCACGCCCTTGGGCTTGCCGGTGGTGCCCGAGGTGTAGATGAGCGTGGCCAGCTCGTCTTCGGTGCGCACCGGCTGGCCTGCCAGCGGCTGGGTGCGGGCACAGATGGCATCCCAGCCGGGGTAGTCGGCCACCACATCGGCGGGCGACAGCGGGTAGCCGATGCAGCGCATGTCGGCAGGCAGGCCGGGCTTCATGCCCGCCCAGCCATCGAGCTTGCCCACAAAGCAGGCCTTGGCCTCGCTGTGCAGCAGGATCTGGCGGATGGTTTCGGGGGCCAGCGTGGGATACAGCGGCACCGACACGTAGCCCGCCATCCAGATGGCCAGGTCGGTCATCAGCCACCAGGCGCAGTTTTTGGACAGGATGGCCACCTTGGAGCCGGGCTCCCAGCCCTGGGCCTTGAGGTGGGCGGCCATGCGGCGGGTCTGGTCGGCCACCTGCGCCCAGGTGAAGTCTTTCATCTGGCCCTGGCCCATGGGCTGGCTGAGGGCAATGCGCTCGGGAGTGGCCTTTTCCCAGTGGTAAAAGCGTTGCAGGGCCAGCATGTCGGCGGGTGATTTGCTCATGGGGTGGTCTTTCGGGTGGGGCGGGGTACACCATTCAATGGCGGAGTACAGGCAGGCTCAGTGGCCGTGCGGTTTCTGGTGCCATTGTGGAATCTGGCCCGCCAATTGGCACGAGGGTTGCCACCAATGCAGATTGGATTAGGCAACCCACCCCAAATCCCGCCGCGTCTGGGTGAACGGTGGCAGGCCTTGCAGCAGGCGCTGGCCGTAGGGGGTGGTGAGCAGGCGGCGGTCGTAGCAGACGATGCGGGCCTGGTCGGTCTCGGTGCGGATGGCCCGGCCCGCCCACTGCGCCAGGCGCACCGAGGTGGCGGGCACGGTCAGCTCCATGAAGGGGTTGCGCCCCTGGGCCTCCAGCCACTCGGCACGGGCCTCGCCCACGGGGTCGTCGGGCGGGGCGAACGGCAGCTTGGCAATGAACAGCGTGGCGCACAGGTTGCCGGGCAAGTCCAGCCCCTCGCCAAACGACTGCATGCCAAAAATGATGGACGGCTCGCCCTTGCTCACCTGCTGGCGGTGGCGTTGCAGCAGCACGGTGCGCGGCCAGTCGCCCTGCACCAGCACATAGGGGCGCAGCCGGTCGGGCAGCGCGGCCACGGCCTGGCGCATCTGGTCGCGCGAGGTGAACAGCACCAGCGCGCCCGACTCCACCGCCTTCAGGTCGGCCATCAGCAGGCTGATCATTTCGGTGGTGAAGGCGGCGGCCTGGCGCGGGTCGCTGCGGGTATGCACCACCTCGAAGCAGCCTTGCTGCGCAAAGTCGAACGGGCTGGGCACTTCGAGCGCCGAGGCATCGGGGTCGCCAGCCAGGCCGGACTCGGCCAGAAAAAAATCAAACCGCCCGCAACTGGTCAGCGTGGCCGAGGTCAGCACCGCAGCCCGCACCCGTGGCCACAGGTGCTGGCGCAGCACGGTGCCGGGCAGCGTGGGGCAGGCATGGGCCTGGATGTGGACGATGGGGTTGAGGCCATCGGAGCGCACATCAAAGGTGAACCACTTGGCCACCGGGGCGGTGGCCGGGGCCGGTGTGTCGTCCCAGCCGGGCGGCAACTGGCCGGGGGGCGGCGCGGGCCTGGGCTCGTGGCCGCTGAGCAGCAGCCGGGCGGTGTCGGCCACGGCTTCCAGCCTGGGGGCCAGCGTGCCCATGTGGGCGTAGAAGTTGGACAGGCGGCGGGCATCTTCGGGCTTGTCTTTCATCTCGGCCTTGAGCACGCGGGCGATGGCCGCCAGATGCACCAGCCAGGCATCGGCGGCTTCCATCACCGCCTCCAGCACCGGCACCAGCGCATCGGGCAAGGTGCCGTTGGGCAGGCGCACGCGGTCTTCGTTGCTCTTGAAGGATGAGCTGCCTGCGGTCTTGCTGTGCGTGCCTGGGGCAGACGGGGCGGGCATCTTCGGCCCCCTGCCTGCGCTGTGCGCCTGGGGGGCACCGGTGCCGCTGGCGGGCTGACCGTTGGGGCGCAGCGTGTCGAGCACGGTGCGGGCCAGGGCCTGCATGGCCTGGCGCAGCGCGGAAGCCAGCTTGGGCACCTCCAGCGCATCCGACAGGTGCAGCGCCGCGCCCACCTGGGCGGCACGCTGGGCCAGCTGGTCGATCCAGCGCAGCCGCGTCAGGCCCATGCTGCGGGTGAACTGGTCCAGCGCCACGCCGGGCAGGTGGTGGGCTTCGTCCAGCACCAGCAGGCAGTGGTCCAGCTCGGGCAGCACCCGCGAACCCAGCGACGACAGCAGCAGGTCGTGGTTGGCCACAATGATCTGTGCGCCCACCAGCTCCTTGCGCCGCTCGAAGTAGGTGCAGCGGCTGAACAGCGGGCAGTGCTTGCCGGTACACGACGCGGCCTCGGCGGCAATGGGCTGCCACAGCTCGCCCTCGGGCGCGGTGGCCAGGTTGTCGCGGTCACCGTCCCAGGTGCCGCTGGCCAGCGCCATGCCCATCGCCTGCCAGGCCTCGCGCCGCGCAGAAAACTGGGCATCAAAACCGCCACTGGTGCTTTCTGAAAATGCAGAAGAAGCTACTTTTTGTGCAGCTGGTGTCTGACCCTGTGACGGCGGCTGTGCCTGGGCGGTGTCGGCCCAGTCTTCGGCAAACAGGTCGTTGGCTTCCTGGGCATCGGTGCCCAGCAGGCGCTCCAGCTTGAGGTTGCACACATAGCGCCCCCGGCCTTTGGCCAGCGCAAACCGGAAGGTCTGGGGCAGCACGGCGGCCAGCGCGGGCAGGTCTTTGTTGACCAGCTGCTCTTGCAGGGCCACGGTGGCGGTGGAAATCAGCACCCGCGTGTTGCGGGCCAGCGCCAGCGCAATGGCGGGCGCACTGTAGGCCAGCGACTTGCCCACGCCCGTGCCCGCCTGCACCACGGCAAAGCGGCGCTGCGGCGGGGGCGCGTCTTCAGCCAGCCCACCCAGATCAGCCTGGCTGAAAGTGCTGGCCACCCGCTCGGCCATCTGCCGCTGGCCGGGGCGGCTGCGAAAGCCGCTCTGCGCATCCACCGCCAGATCGAACGACAGCAACGCCTGGCGCACCAGCGCCTCGGCCTCGGTTTCCAGCCCGGAGGCGGGCAGGCCAGGGGTGCGGAAGTCGGGCGCAGCCGGGGCACAGGCAGCGTCGGATGGGCTGGATGCTGCGCCGACCAGGCGGTCAGATCGCAGCGAACGGGCAGAAGAAGAAG
>CALMMY010000429.1 GCA_937868695.1 uncultured Comamonadaceae bacterium | reverse complement strand
GCCATGCCCAAGGCCACAGCGGCCCGCGTGGCCAGCGCACTGACGCAGGAGTGGGGCCACGACCTCATCCGCAGCTGGAACACCGCTGGCTGGTTTGCCCTGCCGCAGAAGGCGGGCGACCAGATTGCCCGGCTGGTGGGCGCGGCCCCCGGCGAAGTGGTGGCCACCGACAGCACCTCGGTCAACCTGTTCAAGGTGCTGAGTGCCGCGCTCCACATCACCGCCCAGGACGCGCCGCAGCGCACCGTGGTGCTGAGCGAGCGCGGCAACTTCCCCACCGACCTCTACATCGCCCAGGGCCTGTGCAGGCTGCTGGCCGAGCGCGGGCTGACACTGCGCCTTATTGACACCGAGCACGACCCCGCCGCCCTGGCCGCCGCGCTGCAAGCCGGTGCCGCCGATGACGTGGCGGTGCTGATGCTCACCCACGTCAACTACCGCACCGGGGCCATGCACGACATGGCCGCCGTGACCGCCGCAGCGCACGCCGCCGGGGTGCTGACGGTGTGGGACCTGGCTCACAGCGCCGGGGCCGTGCCGGTGCAACTCAACGCCAGCGGGGCCGACTTTGCCGTGGGCTGCGGCTACAAATACCTCAACGGCGGCCCCGGCGCACCGGCCTTTGTGTGGGCGCATGCCCGGCATGTGGACCGTTTCTGGCAACCGCTGTCGGGCTGGTGGGGCCACGCCGCGCCATTTGCATTCACGCCCGACTACCAGCCCGCCCCCGGCATCCACCGCTACCTGTGCGGCACCCAGCCCATCCTCAGCCTGACCGCCCTCACCTGCGGCGTGGACACCCTGCTGGCCGCCGAGCCCCACGGCGGAATGGCCGCACTGCGCACCAAAAGCCTGGCGCTGACCGACCTGTTCATCACCCTGGTGGAACAACGCTGCGCAGGCCACGGGCTGGAAACGGTGACCCCGCGCAGCCACGCCCAGCGCGGCTCGCAGGTCAGCCTGCTGCGCCGCGACCCTGCCACCGGAGCTACCACAGGCACCGGGGCCTACGCCATCGTGCAGGCCCTGATTGCCCGTGGCGTGGTGGGTGACTACCGGGCGGGCGGCACAGATACGGTGGCAGCCACCGATGAAGCAGCGATGGCACAGGTGGCGGCCAAGGCCCCCGCCGCCGCCCGCGTGTACCCCGACCTGCTGCGCTTTGGCTTCACCCCGCTGTACCTGGGCTTTGCCGATGTGTGGCACGCGGTGGAACACCTGCGCCAGGTGCTGGAAACCGCCGAATGGCAGCAGCCCCGTTTCAACCAGCAACACGCCGTTACCTGAAAGAGAACGCAGCCATGACCGCATCGCAATGCCCCCTGCACGGCCCCCGCGCCGCAGACGACGGCCACACACCGCCGCCACCAGCCACCGCCCCTGAGGCTCCCGAAGCCATCGTCCACGCCGAAAAGGCCCAGCTCGACTTCAGCCGCAGCATGAGCTATGGCGACTACCTGCAACTCGACGGCATCCTGAATGCGCAAAAGCCGCTCAGCCCCAACCACAACGAAATGCTGTTCATCGTGCAGCACCAGACCAGCGAGCTGTGGATGAAGCT
>CALMMY010000428.1 GCA_937868695.1 uncultured Comamonadaceae bacterium | reverse complement strand
ACACGCCTGGTCAAAATGGGAGTTGCGTGTACACACGCAGTCAATGGCGCAAGCCGCCTCCTAAAATGCCCGCCATGACCCAACGATTTGATGTGTGCATCCGAGGTGGCGGTATGGTGGGCAGCACGCTGGCCCTGCTGCTGGCCCAGCAAAGACTGCGTGTGGCCCTGTGCGTTCAGCCGCCACGCCTCGCCGCAGCGGCAACAGCAACAGCCACCGCCTCACCCGGCCCGGAACCCGGCCCCGATGGGCACAGCGACATCCGGGCCTACGCGCTCAACACCGCATCGCGCCAGCTGCTCGAATCGGTGCGGGCCTGGCCCGAAGAAGGCCTGCCGCCCGAGCGCCAGCCCCCCGTCACCCCCGTAGAGCGCATGGAAGTGCAGGGCGACCAGGGCGGAGCCCTGACCTTTTCGGCGCTAACCAGCGGCACACCGGCCTTGAACTGGATGGTGGATGTGCCCGCCCTCGAAGCCCGGCTGGCCGATGCCCTCAAGTTCCAGAGCGGTGTGCAGGTGCTGCGCGGCACCGATGCCCCGCCACCCGCCCCCCTGACCGTGATCTGTGAAGGCCGGCGCAGCGCCACCCGCGCCGAATGGGGGCTGGACTATGAAGTCAAAGCCTACCCCCACCACGCCGTGGCCGCCCGCCTCACCCTGCCCGCACCGCACCAGGGCGTGGCGCGGCAGTGGTTCAGCCAGGGCGAAATCATGGCCCTGCTGCCACTGGGCGGCGAGGGAGGGCAGGATGCTGCGCTGGTCTGGTCGGTGCCCGCCGACAAAGCCCGGCACCTGCTCACCCTGCCAGGCCATGAATTTCTGGCCGACATGGCCCAGGTCTGCCAGCTTGATGCCGGCCAGATGCGCCTGACCCACGCCCCGCGCAGCTGGCCTTTGGAGCTGTCGCAGGCCAGCCGCTGGGTGCTGCCCGGCGTGGCCCTGGCGGGCGATGCCGCCCACGCCATGCACCCGCTGGCGGGCCAGGGGCTGAACATGGGCCTGGGTGATGCCGCCAAACTGGCCCAGGTCATCCAGCAGCGCGAATACTGGCGCAGCCTGGGCGACATCAAGCTGCTGCGCCGCTACGAACGCGCCCGCAAAGCCGACTTTGCCGCCATGGGCAACCTCACCGACGGCCTGTTCAACCTCTTCAACCAGGACAACAAGCTCGTGCAGCAACTGCGCAACTGGGGCATGACCGGAGTCAACCAGGTGGCTCCGCTCAAAAGCTGGCTCACCCGCCAGGCCATGGGGCACAGCGACACCGCCCACCGCTGATTGCCCCCGGTTGCCCACCCTTGACCATCACACGCACCAGCGCCAACCAAGGCGGGGCTGAACTTATCCCCGCCTTGGCCACTCCAGACCCATGCGGTCTTGCACCCCACCCTTTTCACCGTTTTTTTTACTCACGGCTTCAACATGAACCACACCCACCGACTGCGCCGCCTTGGCGGCAGCCTGCTCACCCTGGCCCTCGGGCTGGCCCTGCACACCGGCGCATCGGCGCAAGACACAGCGGCCATCCGCAAAAACCTGGCCGAACGCCTGCCCAACTTCCCTGCCATCGAAGAAATCAGCAAAACCCCGATGCCCGGCCTGTTTGAAGTGCGCGTCAACGGCACCGACTTGCTCTACACCGATGCCGAAGGCAACTTCCTGATTCAGGGCATGCTCATCGACACCAAGGCCCGCGTCAACCTGACCGAAGAGCGCACCGACAAGCTCACCGCCATTGCCTACAAGGATTTGCCGTTCAAAGACGCGTTCACCATCGTCAAAGGCAATGGCAAGCGCAAGCTGGCCGTGTTCGAAGACCCCAACTGCGGCTACTGCAAAAAATTCGAGCGCGACCTGGCCAAGATCGACAACGTGACGGTGCATGTGTTCCTGTACCCCATTCTGAGCAAGGACTCTGCCGACAAATCCAAAGCCATCTGGTGCGCCAAAGACAAAGCCAAGGCCTTCACAGACTGGATGGTGAAAGACGTGCCACCGCCCGCCGCCAACTGCGACACCGCCGCAGTGGATCGCAACGTCGAGTTCGGCAAAAAGAACCGCATCAACGGCACCCCCACCATGATTTTTGTGGACGGCACCCGCGTGCCCGGAGCCATTCCGCCTGAGCAGATCGACAAACGCCTGTCTGAAGCCAAGCAACCCGGCTGAACACCCCATGACGCGCGGCGGCCAGCGCCCCTGTGATGCACCCGGCTGGCCAGGTTTGGAGACAATGGCGGCATGAACACGCCCGCCAAGCCACGCCGCCCTGCCTCTCCACCGCCCTCTCCACCCGCTGCCGCCCAGGCCACAGCCACGGACACCTTGATCCACAACCTGGGCATGGCCGGGCTGATCCCCTTTGTCGGGCTGATGCTGCTGATGTGGGTGGTCAACGCCGAAGCCTTGCCGTATGTGGCGCTGAGCATGGTGTGCTATGCCGCGCTGATCGCCTCTTTTCTGGGCGGCATCCACTGGGGAGTGGTCTGGGTGCGGCAATCGGGAGCACCGGGCATGCCCCCCCTGAGCCACGAAGCCGCCAACCGCCACCTGTGGTGGGGCATCGCGCCCTCGCTGCTGGCCTGGCCCGGCATGCTGATGCCCGAATACGCCGCCCTGCCCTGGCTGGGCACGCTGTTGCTGGGGTGCTACATGGTGGATCGGAAGTTGCTTGCAGCTTCGGGGCTGGGGCACTGGCTCACACTGCGCTTTCGGCTCTCGGGCGTGGCGGCCCTGTGCTGCTTCATTGCCGCCGGAGCCATCTGAGCGCCAGCGCCCCGCATACATCCACACCTCAACCGGCAAAACGCAGCCCCCTCTACCCAGGCTCCCACACCATGCTTGCCCCCTCGCCCGCCCAACTCTCCCCGCTCAGCCCACCCGACACGATCCACTACCGGGTGTGTCCGCTGGATTTGCACGCCCACCTCTTCAGCGTCACGCTGACGGTGCCGCAGCCCACCGCTGGCCTGGTACTGGCCCTGCCGGTGTGGATACCCGGCAGCTATCTGGTGCGCGAATTTGCCCAGCATCTGCAAAACATGCGGGCCTGGCAGGGCGGCCAGCCGCTGCACCTGCACCAGCTCGACAAACACCGCTGGCGCGTCGGCAGCCTGCCGCTGGCCACCGTATCGGCCTCTGCCGCGCCCGCTGGCCCGGCCTTTGCGGGCACCGCCCCCAGCACCCCACCCTTGTTGGTGCAGTACGAGGTGTATGCCCGCGATGCCTCGGTGCGCACCGCCTGGCTCGATGCCGAGCGCGGCTTTTTCAACGGCACCAGCCTGTGCCTGCGCGTGGCGGGCCGCGAAGAGCACCCGCACCAGCTTGAAGTGGTGCGCCCGGCCCCGCACAGCGTGCCAACAGCGCCCGCATCCGCCCCGGCCCCGGTGTGGCGCGTGGCCACCGGCCTGACCCCCTGGCAGCTGGACGAACATGGTTTTGGCACCTACAGCGCCAGCAGCTTTGCCGAGCTGGTGGATGCCCCGGTTGAAATGGGGCCGTTCTGGAGTGCGCAGTTTGATGTGCGCGGCATCCCGCACCGGCTGGTGGTCAGCGGTGCGGGCCAGTGGTTTGACGGCGAACGCCTGGTGGCCGACACCCAGCGCATCTGCGAAACCCAAATGGCCTTCTGGCACGGCCCCGATGGCCAACCGCCCTTCAGCCAGTATGTGTTCATGCTGCACACCACGCACGACGGGTATGGCGGCCTGGAGCACCCCAACTCCACCGCCCTCATCTGCCCGCGCAGCGATTTGCCCCGGCGCAGCCCCCCCGCCCAGCCCACCCCCGAAGGCCAGAGCGCCGCGCCCACCCCGCCGCCCGCACTGACCGCCACCGACGGCTACACC
>CALMMY010000427.1 GCA_937868695.1 uncultured Comamonadaceae bacterium | reverse complement strand
ACACAGACAAAGGCGCAGTCGCCAGCATTCGCAAATGGCTTGAGCAGCACGGAGTAGAAGCATGAACGTAATGACCGTTGACGGTTACCACGCCAAGATTGAGTACGACGAAGATCTTGACCTATTTCGAGGTGAAATTCTCGGGCTCAATGGTGGTGCAGATTTCTATGGCAAGAACCCCGAAGAGTTGCGGGTGGAGTTCAAGGCATCCCTGAAAGTTTTCCTTCAGGTTTGTGCCGAAAAAGGCATCGAACCCAGAAAGCACTTCTCAGGCAAATTCAACCTCAGAATTCCACCGGAATTGCACGAACAACTCGCCATTGCCGCACAAGCCGAAGGCAAGAGCATCAACCTGCTGGCGCAGGAGGCTCTGCGTGTCCATGTCGCATCGGGAATGCAGGGAAGTCTGCGGAGCAGACCCCAGATTTGAAGTTGAATTGGAAATCGATCTGCGTGGGGCTTGGCTGGCCAATTGGAGAGGTGAAACCGCCCGCAGGATGCTCGCAAACAATCTCGCAAAAAATGTCGTAGCTCATGTGTGAAGTGGCTGTTTTTATTGTGAAATACAGAACAACTGAATCTCGCAAATGAAGCCGCAAATCATCACGCAGTACGACGCGCCCCACCAGTTCGAGCCCCTGTTACCCGCCGACAGCGTGCTGGGGCCGCTGCTGGAGCGGGCCAGCGACCTCAGCCGCGCCGCCACCGCCCTGGGCAATACGGCGGGCCAAACCGCCCAGCTGGAACTGCGCAAGCTGCTGCGCAGCATGAATTCGTACTACACCAACCGCATCGAGGGCGAGCACACCCGCCCCAGCGACATAGAGCGGGCATTGCAGCAAGATTTTTCTGCCCAGGCCGACCTGGCCCGCAAGCAACGCCTGGCCGTGGCCCACATCCGCACCGAAGCGGTGTGCGAAGCCGAACTGGACCGCCGCCGCACCCAAGGCGAGGCAACCGATGCCGCCGCCCGCTGGCTCTACACCCCCGAAGCCCTGACTTGGCTGCATGCCCAACTGTTTGACGGCCTGCCAGCCAGCGACCTCACCCTGGCCGACGGCAGCCAGATGGTGCCCGGCCAATTTCGCCAGCGTGCGGTGGCCGTGGGGCGGCACGAAGCACCCACCGCAGCTTCTCTGCCCCTGTTTCTGGCCCGCTGGGCCGAGGCGTATGGCCGGACACGGCGGGGTGAAGCCTCCATCGTTGCGCTGGCAGCGGCCCACCACCGCCTGGCCTGGACTCACCCGTTTCTGGATGGCAATGGCCGCGTCACACGCCTGCACACCCATCTGGTGCTGCACGCGCTGGGGCTGACCAACGGCCTGTGGTCACCGCTGCGGGGCTTTTCCCGCACCGAGGCACGCTACAAAGCCCTGCTGCAAGCCGCCGACGAGCACCGCCGTGGCGACCTGGACGGGCGGGGCAACCTGACCCAGGCAGGCTTGGTGGATTGGATCAACTACACACTGGACGTGTGCATGGATCAGGTGCAGTTCATGGCGCAACAGCTGCAAGTGGGCAGCATGCGCGACCGCATTCAGGCCGCACTGGCGTTTGAAGCCGCCACCACCCAATCGGGCGTGCGCGAAGAAGCCCTGCTGCCCCTGCACTACCTGTTTGCCACCCAGGCCGAGCTGGGCCGCGCCGACTTCAAAACCATGACCGGCCTGGGCGACCGGCTGTCCACCCAACTGCTGACCAGCCTGCTGCGCCGGGGATTTCTGGCCACCGATTCGGCCTACGGCAAAGTGCGCTTCGCCATCCCCCGCCACGCCCTGCGCTTTTACTTTCCAGCACTGTGGCCGGAGGCGGAGCAGGATGAGGAGTGGTTGCGGGCGGAGGGGGTTGGGTGATTGGCTGTTTGCGACCCAGAAAAGCCATTGAGGCACAAGGCCCAAAGCCGTCGATCAGTCGCCAGTCAACCGCCAAAGGCCAATGAATCCAACGGGCTGGCCGTGCCGCCTGCGGCAACCTTCAGCACATGCGTGTAAATCATGGTGGTGGACACGTCGCTATGCCCCAACAACTCTTGCACCGTGCGAATGTCGGTACCCGCTTGCAGCAAGTGCGTGGCAAAAGAATGGCGCAAGGTATGCACCGATACCGGCTTGTGAATTTGCGCTGCGGCACAAGCCAGTTTGATGGCTCGCTGCAAACGCTCCTCGTACAAATGGTGTCGGCGCTCAATGCGTGAGCGTGGATCAATCGACAGCTTGTTGGATGGGAACACCCAGAACCACCCCCAACGTTGACCCAAACCGGGGTATTTGGCCGCCAGTGCATCGGGTACCTCAACACCTGGCTGATGTTGCTGCCGGTCATGCTCCCAAAGACCGTGCACCTGCGCCAATTGCGAACGCAAGGCCATGTGAAGAGATTGCGGCAACATCACGACACGGTCTTTGCCGCCCTTGCCGTCGCGCACCACCAGCACCCGCCGATCAAAGTCCACGTCTTTCACCCGCAGGCGCAGCCCTTCGTTGAGTCGCATGCCCGTGCCGTACAAAAGTTTGGCCAGCAACAGTTCAACCCCGGTCATTGCCCCAAGTAAGGCCGCCACTTCGGCCACAGTCAGCACAGATGGAATGCGCCTTGGCCTGGTGGGGCGTTGGACATCATCAAGCCACGGCAACTTCACTCCCAGAACCTCACGGTACAAGAAAAGCAGGGCACTGAGCGCCTGATTGTGGGTGGACACTGACACATTGCGCTGCGTGGTGAGCATGGCCAAAAATTGCTGAACCTCTGCGGCACCCATGTCACGCGGATGCTGCACTTGCCCGTTGCGCCCATGCCAACGAACGAAGAATTTCACCCAATACAGGTAGGCCTCTTCGGTGCGCAAGCTATAGTGTTTGTACCGCAGCACCTCGCGCAACTGATC
>CALMMY010000426.1 GCA_937868695.1 uncultured Comamonadaceae bacterium | reverse complement strand
GCTCCGCCGACTGCGAGCAGAAGTTGTCGCCCGGCCACCCGCTTCCAGCGGCGAACCTGAGAACGCCTGCACCGCAAGACGGAGAAAGGCACCCCGCATTTCTGAATTTCTGCCCGCGCACCCACACGCAGCGCAGCGAGCCGTGCCGGGATGGCGGGGTGGGCTGGGGAGGGTGGGGGCCGATTTGGCGAGCGCAGGGAGTATGAGGCCCCCACCCTCCCCAGCACGCCACGTCAGCACGGCATGGCTCGCCACCACACACGTCAGCCGAGAAACAGCACGCTATGCCAACACGGTGCGGCTCGCCACCACACACGCCAGCCGAGAAACAGCAGCCCGTCACGGCACGCCACCACAACAGCCAGCCAAGAAGCCATTGCGCACCCCCACACACATCAGCCACCAGGAAACGACAGCACCCAAACACTTGCCCGGTCAACATGAGCATTGCCACTCACCCGTGCCTCACGCCCGCCGAAACTGCCGGGGCTGGCTGGCCCAGTGGCGGGCGCTGAGGTTGTCCATGCGCACGGTGCCGCCGGTGGAGGGGGCATGCACAAAGCGGCCGTCGCCCACCAGAATGCCTGCGTGGTTGGTGCGCCCCCTGCTCATGAAAATGACCAGGTCGCCGGTGTTGGCTGCGTGCGCGGGTACGGGCTGGCCCCAGTCGCTGAGCTGGGCCACAGTGCGGGGGGTGCGGATGCGGGCGGCGTGCCAGTACACATAGCCGATGAGGCCGCTGCAATCAAAGCCGGATTCAGGCGTGTTGCCACCGTAGCGGTAGGGCGTGCCCACCAGACCCAGTGCATGCACGGTCACGGCCTGGGCGTGCGGGGCGGCGGGCTCGTCTGGTGCGGTGCGGGGGCGGTCATCGCCAGTCTGGGATGGCACTGCGCGGGGGCTGGAGCCGCAACCCGCCAGCAGCGCCAGCCCGCCCGCGCCCAGCATGGCGGTGGCGTTGTGCAGCCAGGCTCGCCGTGGCAGATGGCATTCAGTCACGGCGGCGGCCCTCCGTCAGCAGCTCAAACAGCCGGGCGCTGACCCAGCCCGCCTCGTCGGCAGTCAGCACCGCATCGGGGCCGCCCAGGCCGTCGCGGATGGTGTACACCACATCGTCTTCGGTGATGCCCAGCCTGAACATCTGCTCGCGGGCGGGGTCGATCAGCAGGTTGGCCATGTCTTCACACAGCTCGTAGCGCTGGGCAATGTGGGTGCGCGGGGCATTGGGCTTGTGCTTGCCCGGCTCCACAAACAGGGCCATGAAGGAAGGCGGGATGAGGATCTGGTAGTCGTCGGACATGCGGGGGGGCTCAAGGTAGGGCGGTGTGCTGGGCGGACTGCACCGTGGGAAAGGGCCGTGGGCGGGTTACCCGGTGTGAGTGGGGGCAGCCCGCTTCAGTTCACTGCCAGCCGGGCGGGGCTGAGCATGTCGGCGGTCAGGCCCAGCGCCAGCAGGTGCGGGGGCAGGGGCTGGCCGCGCAGCAGGCAGGCGCAGGCCTGGCCCATCGCGGGCGCGGTCTGTATGCCGTAGCCACCCTGCCCCGCCACCCAGAAAAAGCCCGGCGCACGCGCATCGAAGCCGCCGACCAGGCTTTTGTCGGCCACAAACGAGCGCAGGCCGGCCCAGGTGTGCGTGGGGCGGCGGATGGCCAGTGTGGTGGCGGTTTGCAGGCGGTCGATGGCGATGGCAATGTCCAGCTCTTCGGGCTGCACGTCTTGCGGGTGGGTGGGGTCGGTGTTGGCGGGTGAGGCCAGCAGCTGGCCCGCATCGGGCTTGAAGTACCAGCCTTCGCCCGCGCTGTAGGTCATGGGCCAGTGGGCCGTGGGCAGGCCGCCGGGCACCGTTTCCGCTGCCGACAGCATGAGGGCCGAACGGCGGCAGGGCACCAGCCCGATGGGCTGCGCCCCGGCCAGTTGGCCCAGCTCGTCGGCCCAGGCTCCGGCGGCATTGACCACCACCGGGGCCTGCCACTGGCCAGCAGGGGTGCGCACCTGCCAGTTGAGGCCATCGTGGTGCAGCACCTGCACCGGGGCGCTGCACACCACCGCCCCGCCATGCTGGCGCACGCCTTTCAGAAAGCCCTGGTGGATGGCATGCACATCCAGATCGCAGGCACCGGGCTCGTACACCGCATCCACCACCTGCTCGGGGCGCAACACCGGCACCATCGCACAGGCCTGGGCAGGGGTGAGGCGCTCATGGCGCAGGCCCAGGCTGGCCAGAATGGCCAGGTGGGCGGCAAGTTCGGCTTCCTCGCCGGGGGCGGCCACCATCAGTGCGCCGCGCGGTGTCATCAGCGCATGCGGGGCAAACCCGGCGGGCGGGTGCAGAAAAAAGTCGCGGCTGCCCAGCGTGAGTGCCCGCACCTGGGGCGAACCGTAGGCTTCAAGGTACACCGCCGCCGAGCGGCCTGTGGTGTGGTAGCCCGGCTGCGATTCGCGCTCCAGCACCACCACCCGCCCGTGCGGAGCCAGCCACCAGGCCACCGAAGCCCCGGCCATGCCAGCCCCGATGACGATGAAATCTGCGGCCTCGACGGCATGGTGGGAATGCACTGAAAACGACATGGGCAGGCGGTGGCGAGTGGAGTCTGGCTGGCATGATAGCCAAGGCTTGCGCCTGCACACAGCCGCTCTGGCCGACCCGCTCAGTCTTGTGCAGACAGCCCCTGGTCGGCGTGGGGTTGCAGAGCCAGGCGGCGCTCGGTGTCGCGCAGCAGATCGGAGGGCGACACATCCAGGGCCGCGCACAGGCGAAAAACAATGCGCACACTGGGGCTGCTGCGCCCCATTTCAATGAGTGAGATGTAATTGCGGTCTGTGCCCGACATCTGGGCGAGCGTGGTCTGGCTCCACTTGCGCTGGGTGCGCATGTGCCGCAAAGCTTGTCCGAGGGCGTGATCTGATTCCACTGTGTCACCGTGACTTGTTCTTGAAGAGCAAGTAAAGCCGACACAGTTCAAAAAATGCTGTATATGTACAGCAAAACGACAATTCCTGTCCA
Organism: uncultured Comamonadaceae bacterium; assembly: GCA_937868695.1. GTDB lineage: Bacteria > Pseudomonadota > Gammaproteobacteria > Burkholderiales > Burkholderiaceae_C > UBA2334. The sequence goes on along the minus strand of CALMMY010000426.1, from coordinate 1,111 downwards.
TGCGTGGCGCTCAGACGGGATTCCGTCACACACCGTCGCTCATTTCGCTACACCGTACCCCGCACACCTCGCACCACCGACCTGACTGAACGGCCCTTACCGTGGACACCCTGCCCCCTCCGGCTCCGATGACGGTCACCATACAAATGTGCAAGCCGATCAGGTGCTAACATTGTGCTACCTGCACACCCACCCAATCAGGAAATCAACATGCAAGTCGCCATCCGCAGAATGGGCAATTCCCAAGGTATCGTCATTCCCAAGCTGTTGCTGGCGCAGCTCGGCCTGGACAAACTGGCCGAGCTGGAAGTCAAGAACGGGGTGATTGAAATCCGCCCGCCACGCCCGCCAGCCCGTGCCGGATGGGAAGCCGACTGCGCACGCCTTGCCGCAGAAGCAGACGACGCACTGGTGTGGCCCGATCTGGCCAACGATGGGGATGCCGAACTGTCATGGTGAAGGCATCCATCCCTGGCACCGCAAGCCTGAGCACGGGCGAGATTTGGCTGATCAACCTGGATCCCACTGTCGGCAGTGAAATCCAGAAAACCCGCCCTTGCGTGGTGATTTCGCCACCCGAAATGCTGCGCCACTTGCGCACCGTGCTGGTCGCCCCCATGACCACAGGCTCGCGCCCGGCGGGGTTTCGCATTCCCGTGTCGTTCAACGGCAAAGAAGGACTGATCCTGCTCGATCAGCTCCGCACAGTGGACAGGCAACGCCTGGTTCACAAAATGGGGACGCTGCCCGATGAGGCACGCCTGCACACACTGCGCACCTTGCAAGCCATGTTTGAACCCGCATAAAGCCCAGCGAGGGCATGCGGGCCTCTGTGGCCAGCAATTCTCATTTTGAGCTCGGCGGGGGCGATGCCTCCGGGCATGACCTTTGGTCGGCGGTCTGCCGGGATGGGTTGACGCTGCTTCGCTCTGCGCCCGTACAAGGGGTGAGCCGTCCTCCGCACACTGCGAGCAGAGATTGTCGGAACGGCTCACCCCTTGCCCGTGCGAACCCGTGTGCGCCTGCACCGGAATGCGGGGACACGCGGGAAAAGGAAAAAGCTGGCAGGCAAAGAGGCTGGAAAAACGATGCAGCCGAGAAGCCAAAGAAG
>CALMMY010000425.1 GCA_937868695.1 uncultured Comamonadaceae bacterium | reverse complement strand
TCAACACCGCCGTGGGCGTGCAGCGCGTGCCGCAGGACTACATGAACGTGGCCCGTGTGCTCAACCTCAGCGAATGGAAGATCCTGACCAAGATTCTGTTTCCCTCGGTGCTGCCCTACATGCTGACCGGCGTGCGCCTGGCCGTGGGCACCGCCTGGCTGGTGATCGTGGCCGCCGAAATGCTGACCGGCGGCGTGGGCATCGGCTTCTGGGTGTGGGACGAGTGGAACAACCTCAACGTCAAAAACATCATCATCGCCATCTTCGTGATCGGCATCGTGGGGCTGGTTCTGGAATACGCCCTCATCAAACTGGCCTCCGCCTTCACGTTCGAAGAGGTGAAATCATGAGCAACCCCTCCCTCACCACCAAGTTCATCGAAATCCAAGGTGTGGAGCAGACCTTCAAGACCAAGAAAGGCCCGTTCCAGGCACTGCGCGACATCAACCTGAACATTGCCAAGGGCGAGTTTGTGGCCCTGATCGGCCACTCGGGTTGCGGCAAGTCCACCCTGCTCAACCTGATTGCCGGGCTGACCATGCCCAGCAGCGGCACCCTGCTGTGCGCCAACCGCGAGATTGCAGGCCCTGGCCCCGAGCGGTCGGTGGTGTTCCAGAACCACTCGCTGCTGCCCTGGCTGACCTGCTTTGAAAACGTCTATCTGGGCGTGGAGCGTGTGTTCGGTGCGGCCAACAAAAGCACCGGCGCACCTTCCGAAAACAAGGCCCAGCTCAAGGCCCGCACCGATGCCGCCCTGGCCCTGGTGGGCCTGACGCATGCCGCGCAAAAGCGCCCCGGCGAAATCAGCGGCGGCATGAAGCAGCGCGTGGGCATTGCCCGTGCCCTGGCGATGGAGCCCAAGGTGCTGCTGATGGACGAGCCCTTCGGCGCACTCGATGCCCTCACCCGGGCCAAGCTGCAAGACGAGCTGCTGGACATCGTGGCCCGCACCCAAAGCACCGTGGTGATGGTGACGCACGATGTGGACGAAGCCGTGCTGCTGAGCGACAAGATCGTGATGATGACCAACGGCCCCGCCGCCACCATCGGCGAAGTGCTGCACGTCGATCTGCCCCGCCCCCGCAGCCGCGTGGCCCTGGCCGACAGCCCCCAGTACCTGGGCTACCGCAAGGCGGTGATCGACTTCCTGTACACCCGCCAGGCCCACGTCGAAAAAGCCGCCTGAGCCTGACCAAACTGTGGCCCCTGCCCGCTGACCGGGCCGGGACCTGACCGGCTGCGGCACCTGCCGCACGCGCACCACGCCACCCCACCCACACAACCGCATGCTGCACCCGGCAGGCTTCTGGCCGCCGGTACACAGCCCAGGAGAACCCACATGGACATGCAACCTCCCCCCCTGGCCCGCCAGAAGCTGGTGCTGATCGGCAACGGCATGGCCGGCATCCGCGCCCTGGAAGAGCTGCTGAAAATTGCCCCGCAGATGTACGACATCACCGTGTTCGGGGCCGAGCCGCACCCCAACTACAACCGCATCCTGCTGTCGCCCGTGCTGGCCGGCGAGCAGACGCTGGACGAAATCATCCTCAACGACTGGACCTGGTACACCGAGCACGGCATCACCCTGCACGCGGGCTGCACCGTCACCGAGGTCAACCGCGTCAGGCGCACGGTGCAGGCCACCAGCGCCAGCGGCGACACCCTCAGCGTGCCTTACGACCGCCTGGTGCTGGCCACCGGCTCCAACCCGTTCATCCTGCCCATTCCCGGCAAAGACCTGCCCGGCGTGCTGGCCTACCGCGACATTGCCGACACCCAGGCCATGATCGACGCGGCGGCCACCTACCGGCATGCCGTGGTCATCGGCGGTGGCCTGCTGGGGCTGGAAGCCGCCAACGGCCTGATGAAGCGCGGCATGCAGGTGACCGTGGTGCATGTGGCCCCCTGGCTGATGGAGCGTCAGCTGGACGAAGTGGCGGGCAAGCTGCTGCAACAGTCGCTGGAGCAGCGCGGCATGCGGTTTCTGATGGGTGCGCAGACCGAAGCCCTGCTGCCCGCCGCCAGTGGCCGCGTGGGCGCGGTGCGCTTCAAGGCAGGCACCACGCCCGAGCCCGAAGTGCCCGCCGACCTGGTGGTGATGGCCGTGGGCATCCGCCCCAACACCGCCCTGGCCGAGCGCATGCGGCTGCACGTCAACCGGGGCATCGTCGTCAACGACACCCTGCAAACCACCACCGACCCGCGCATCTACGCCGTGGGCGAATGCGCCGCGCACCGGGGCATTGCCTACGGGCTGGTGGCCCCGCTGTTCGAGCAGGGCAAGGTACTGGCCAACCACCTGGCCGAGTACGGCATTGGCCGCTACACCGGCAGTCTCACCTCCACCAAGCTCAAGGTCACAGGCATCGACCTGTTTTCTGCCGGTGAATTCAGCGGCGGCGAAGGCACCGAACAGATCGTTATGTCCGACCCAATGGGCGGCGTGTACAAGAAACTGGTCATCAAAAACGACAAGCTGGTGGGTGCCTGCCTGTACGGCGACACCGTGGACGGCAGCTGGTACTTCAAGCTGCTGCGCGAGGGCCGCCACATCAAAGACATCCGCGACAAGCTGATGTTCGGCGAAAGCAACATCGGCGATGTGGGCCACCAGGGCCACAACAAAGCTGCCGCGATGGCCGACAGCGACGAGGTGTGCGGCTGCAACGGCGTGACCAAGGGCAGCATCTGCAAGGCCATCAAGGACAAGGGCCTGTTCACGCTGGACGAGGTGCGCAAACACACCAAGGCCAGCGCCAGCTGCGGCAGTTGCACCGGGCTGGTGGAGCAGCTCATCATGTTCACCGCCGGGGGCGATTACTCGGCCACACCCAAAATGAAGGCCATGTGCGGCTGCACCACCCACGGCCACGAAGCCGTGCGCGAAGCCATCCGCACCGTGCAGCCCGATGGCAGCAAGCTGCTGACCACCGCCGCTGTGTTCCAGGCGCTGGACTGGAAAACGCCCAACGGCTGCCCCACCTGCCGCCCCGCCGTCAACTACTATCTTCTGAGCACCTGGCCCAAAGAGGCCAAGGACGACCCGCAAAGCCGCGCCATCAACGAGCGCAGCCACGCCAACATCCAGAAAGACGGCACCTACTCGGTGATTCCGCGCATGTGGGGCGGCGAAACCACGGCAGACGAGCTGCGCCGCATTGCCGACGCGGTGGACAAGTACAAGATCCCCACCGTCAAGGTCACCGGCGGCCAGCGCATCGACCTGCTGGGCGTGAAAAAGGAAGACCTGCAAGCGGTGTGGAAAGACATCGGCATGCCCAGCGGCCACGCCTACGCCAAGGCGCTGCGCACCGTCAAAACCTGCGTAGGCTCCGAGTGGTGCCGCATGGGCACCCAGGACAGCACCCAGATGGGCAAAGACCTGGAACGCGCCATGTGGCGCATGTACGCCCCGCACAAGGTGAAGTACGCCGTCAGCGGCTGCCCGCGCAACTGCGCCGAGGCCGGCATCAAGGACGTGGGCATCATCGGTG
>CALMMY010000424.1 GCA_937868695.1 uncultured Comamonadaceae bacterium | reverse complement strand
GGGTCTTTCAGCACCAATGCGGGGGTCAGCTGGCCCGTCTGACGCAAGGTATCCAATTCGGTTGCGATCAGTTCCGCCGGTTGGCGTGAAAGGGCGGTGCGTTCAAACAGCATGGAGTCCACACGTTCGCGCAACGTGCGCACACTCCAGCGCTCCAAGCCACACATTTGCGCGTAAAAATCACGTGCCAGCGGCTCTTTGAGCGGCAAGAGCACCAGCACATGCGTCCAGCTCAAATGTCGTATCAGTGATACGACAATTTGCTCGTCGGGGTACTGCTCGGCAAACTGAACCATGCGGCGCAAGTTTTTTTCAGCGAAACCACGCCCGTAATCGGCTTCCAATTGCCTGGCCAGTGCGGCAACGACCTTTCCGCCATAGGTGGCCCGTTCGCCTTGCAGCACTTCGCTGCGGATGCACTGCCCAATGTGCCAGTACAGCAGGGTTAGCGCACTGTTGACGGTGGCGGCAAGGTTGGCCCGGCTGGTTTCGATGAGCTGGCGGATGTCGCCCAGCAGTTGCGGGGCGGCGGTTTGGAGTGCCACGGGTTTCATGCGTCGGCCTCTGGGCTGAAGTGGTGTGACAGTGCGGTGGCCAGTTCGCTTTTGAGCTGGTTTTCGGTTTCTTCAATGTCGCCCAGCAGCTTTTTGTACTTTTCAAGCAGCACGTCCGGGTCGTGGGTTTCTTCTTCTGGTGCGTTGGGGTTTTTGATGTCCAGGTCGAAGATGGGCCAGTAGATGCGGTCGCCAGCGGCTTGCGCGTCGCGGGCTTGCAGGCGCAGCGGTTCGGCTTGGGCACGCAGCTCGGCAATTTGGCTGTCGATTTTTTCGCGGTACGCGGCATCGGTGGTGCCCACCAGGCTTTTGCGCAGGTGGGCCGCTTCGCTTTCGAGTGCGGCGGCTTGGTTGTTCAGGTCTTCGGCGCGTTGCCAATGGGGCTTAGCAAGGCTTTCAGCCTGCTCGCGCTTGGTTTTGAAATCGTGTTTCCAAGCCTGTTTGCTTTCCACACGGTCGGCAAAGTCGTTGGCTTCATCGCCCCACCAGTCTTGCTCGGGCTTGAATTCCTCCAGCCGGATGGGCTTGGTTTTGGAATAGCTTTTGTAGCCCGTTGGGTATGGGTGCTCGTAAAACCAGATGGTGTCGGTGTGGAAGCGCTCGATGCCATCGTCCACCACCGCGCCCTTGGTAAAGAACAGCAGGTTGGTTTTGATGGTGGTGTACGGGGCAAACACGCCTTTGGGCAGGCGGATGATGGTGTGCAGCTTGCAGTCGCGCAGCAGCAGTCTTTTCAGGCTGGCTTTGATGCCCTCGCCGAACAAAAAGCCATCGGGCAGCACCACGGCGGCGCGACCGTTTTCTTTCAGCAGCTTTTTGACGATGAGCGCCATGAACATGTCGGCGGTTTCGCGGGTGCGCAGGTCGGCTGGGTAGTCGCTGCCTACGCCATCGTCTTCATAGCCACCAAAGGGCGGGTTGGTGATGATGCACTTGACCTTTTGGTTGGCACTCCATTCGTTCCAGCCAATGCCCAGGGTGTTGCGGTGTTCAATCTGGCTGGGCACATCAATGCCATGCAGCAGCATGTTGGTGGTACACAGCAGGTGGGGCAGTTGCTTTTTTTCAATGCCGTGAATCAGCGTTTCAATGGCGCGTTTGTCGTCGGGACTGGAATGGGTGGTGAGCTGGTTGCGGAAGTGGTCTATGGCCGCAGTCAAAAAGCCGCCTGTGCCGCAGGCGGGGTCCATGACGGTTTCGCGCCTGTCCAGGCGCGGGTTCACTTGGGTTGCCATGAAGGCGGTGATGGCGCGTGGGGTGTAGAACTCGCCTGCGTTACCTGCGCCGCGCAAGTCGTTGAGCATTTGCTCGTACACATCGCCCAGACTGGCGCGGGTTGTGAAGTCGTGGAAGTTGATGGCTTCTTCCAGCTTCTCGATCACGGCCAGCATCTGCGGGCCAGACTTCATGTAGTTGTTGGCATCACGAAAAACCTCGCGAATGACCTTGTGCTGCGGGCTCTGGCTGGCATCAATCTGGTCTTTGAGTGCCGGAAACAACTGGTTGTTAACGAAGGGCACCAATTCGCTCGCGGCGATTTGGGGCTTCTTTTTTCCGTCTGCATCCACGATGTAGGCGGCCCAGTTGCGCCAGCGAAAACGCTCGGGCAGGGGCGACCGATAGGCGGCGTTGTCGTCTTCCCATTCTTCTTCGCGCTGGTCGAACACCTTGAGGAAAAGCATCCAGGTGAGTTGCCCGAGGCGTTGGGCATCGCCATCGACACCATCGTCTTTGCGCATGATGTCTTGGATGGATTTGATGGTGCTGCTGAGGTTCATCTTGTGGTTTTCTTATGGTTTGGCTCGGGCAATGCCCGGCATAGAAAAGTCATGCTTGTTTTTGTTCAGGCAGGTCGTAGAGCGCACGCTCCAGCTCATGGACGGCTTGGGTGTATTGCTCGACCCCACCGAATATGCCGCGCCGAATGTGGGTTTTGCTGCCGAATTGGTCAAACGGTGGCAACTCCAGAACCTTGGCATCTTCCATGTCTTGCACACCGTGGTCGGCAAATTTGTCCAGAAGGGCTTCGAGCACGGCACGGGCCTGCTCGCCATATTTGCCAAACACGTTGCGTTTTTTGACGTTGTTGGCCCGCTCACGGCGGGTGAGCGGTTTTTGGTCAAAGGCAACGTGGGCAACCAGATCGAACACATCCAGCTCGCCGCCGTTAACCACTGCCTGCTGCAATGTACCAAGCGGCACGCCGTGGTCGGCCAGTTCTTGCAGCACGGCTTGCTTGCGCTCGGCACCGTTCCAGCGACGCAGAAAGTCGGTCATGGTGCCGAACTCGGTTTGCAGAGCTTTTTTGATGTCGTCTCTGAGCAGAACGCGGTAGTCCTCGGTGATGAGCTTGCCGTCGGCATCCAGGTATTGGGAGCGCTCCACAGCCACGCGCACGGCAACATCGTCAATCACGTATTTGACGCGGCCTTCGCCGCCTCCGGTCGAGCCTGCGCCATACGGCGGGTGCTCAGGCTCGCCAAGGTTCAGCGGTGTCACGGCTTCTGACACATACACATCCGGCGGAACAACGGGTTCGTCGGGCTTGGGTTCGTAGATCACCACGGGTTCGCCATCGAAATCGGGGTCGGCAAACAGGCGCGTGGCACCTTTGAAATCCATGATGGTGAAGTACAGCTTCTGGCAGTCCTCACGCAGGCGCGTGCCACGGCCAATGATCTGTTTGAACTCGGTCATCGAGTTGATGTTTTGATCCAGCACGATGAGCTTGCAGGTTTTGGCATCCACACCCGTTGTCAACAGCTTGGACGTGGTGGCAATGACCGGATACGGCTCGTCGTTGTCAATGAAATACGAGAGCTGGGCCTTGCCCTCGGTGTCGTCGCCGGTGATGCGCATGACGTAGCGGCGGTTGCTGGCAGCGGCGGGGATGAGCTTGACCAGTTCCTGGCGCATGCGCTCGGCATGGTCTTGGTCGTCGCAAAAGACGATGGTCTTGGCCATCGGGTCGGTGGCCTTGAGGTATTCCCACACTTTGCTGGCAACGAGCTGGGTGCGCTTTTCCAGCACCAGGGTTCGGTCAAAGTCTTTGGTGTTGTATTGGCGTTGCTCAACGGCTTGACCCCATTTATCGACCTTGCCTTTTTCGGGGGTGTAGCCCACGGCATCGACATCGGTGGCAATGCGGATGACCTTGTACGGCGCAAGAAAGCCATCTTCAATGCCTTGTTTGAGCGAGTAGGTGTACACCGGGTCGCCAAAGTAGGTGATGTTGCTGACCTCCTTGGTTTCCTTGGGCGTGGCCGTCAGGCCCAAGTGCGTGGCGCTGCCGAAGTATTCGAGCACCTCGCGCCAGGCAGAGTCGTCTGCGGCGCTGCCCCGGTGGCATTCGTCCACCACGACAAGATCGAAAAAATCAGCGGGAAACTGGCGGTAGATCTGCTTCCATTCCTCTTTGCCGGTCACGGCCTGATACAGGGCAAGGTAGATCTCGTAGTTTTTCTTGATTTCGCGGTTGGTGACCTTGTGCATCACCTCGCCAAAGGGGGCGAAGTCTTGCTGCATGGTTTGGTCAACCAAAATGTTGCGGTCAGCCAGAAACAAGATGCGTTGTTTGGCCTTGGCTTTCCACATGCGCCAGATGATCTGGAAAGCCGTGTAGGTTTTGCCGGTGCCCGTGGCCATGACCAAGAGCACGCGCTGCTGCCCTTTTGCAATGGCTTCGACAGCGCGGTTGATGGCCACGCGCTGGTAATAACGCGGCTCGCGGCGACTGCCATCGGTGTAAAACGGTTGCTCAATGAGTTTGACCGCTTCGGGCGCAGTGAGCCCTTTCCACTGTTGGTAGATCGGCCAAAGAACATCCAGAGGCGGAAACCCGCTGAGTGGAAGCTCTCTTTCGACAGGTTGCGTGATACCCGTGCGGTCGTGCATCAAAAAACCATCGCCGTTGCTGCTGATGGCAAAGGGAGCATCCAGCATCTCGGCATAGGCCAAGGCCTGCTGCATGCCCTGCCCCACCGAAAACTTGGCCTGCTTGGCCTCCAGAACGGCGATGGGCACACCCGGCCTTGCATAGAGCACGTAATCCGCACGCTTTGGCCCACCTTTGGCATCGGGATTCTGGATGCGTGCGGCCAGCTTGCCCCGCACCATGACGCGACCATCGGTGAGACTCACTTCCTCGCGGAACTGGTGCTGTAGCCAGCCCGCCTGCTGCATGGCAGGCGTGATGAGCTTGGTGCAGATGTCGCGCTCGCTGAGCTGGTGTTTATCCATTCATCCCCCCTGAAAAATGTGGCACCCGGTATCGGGCTGCTCTTGCGCAGAGCTTTGGTTTCCGCCTGCTCAAAGTTTGGAGTGCTTGACGCTCACGATTCAATGAACGGTTCAGGCCGACACGAAAATCTTCCCAGTCTAACGAGCCGGATTCTGGCAACGATCCGCTTCAGTATCGGCCAGAACATCCGCCAGGTGCGCAAGGCCGACATGATCCACAACGACTGCGCCCCGGCCATGCAGATCGACGCACAGAGGTACTTTTTGTTCTGAAAAAGCAACTCAACCGCCTGCGCACAGAGGCGGATTGGCCTGCACACAGGTTACATCTGCCCCCAATTTTCGAGATGCTTTAACCAGGCATCGAACTGCGGACACTGGCTTCGCATGTGCGCCAAACCAATGGCCTCGGCAATCAACGGGCCGTGTTCGGTTTTGGAATAGGCTCCTGCAAAAATCCGCTCCAACCGTTTGGAGGGAGCGGTCACCGGACTGTCGTTGATGTCTTCTGGGGTATCAAACGCCTGTCTGATTTGTTGCAATGCCCCTCTGGCCTCTTCGTTCCAGCCATCCAGCACCCATTGAAACTGCGCCACATCGGCAAACAGCAAGCCTTCAAATTCGTGCATTTGCACGTAAGGCAAGACAAAACGGGTATCCAAACCCGTGGTGCAGCGTTGCACGCCGCTCAGAATGGCTTGTTCGATTTCTGCACGGCTGCGCCCATCCCGGTCTTGAAAGCCATAAAAATCCACCAAGGTGGTCAGCCGGTCAAACGCACGGTACTCGTGCGACAGGTGCCTGACCAACCGCTCCACCGTGACACGCCCGCCTTTGTGCCGACCAGAAGGTGCTTGAATGATGGAGGCGTAGGCATACACGCCATGCACCGCCAGATGTTGTGCCAGACATTGCTGCACAAAATTGGCCTCGGTCGGGCCTTCACACACGACACACAGCCGCGTCATCACAGACTCCCCGCAGGGGACTTCAGCCAGATGTCGGACAGCAAGTAGTCATCATCCAGCCACTGTTGGTAGGCATCCGCAGGCAGATTGCGCAAGGTGGTTTCGCCGCCGTGGTTGTCGGCCACGATGATGTTGCTCAACTCAAAACAGTCCACCATATAGGGCGACTGTGTAGCAATAAAAACCTGCTTGCTTCCAGCCACCCGCTTGAACATCTCTGCCACCAGGGTGATGGCATGCGGGTGCAGACCCAGTTCAGGCTCATCAAAAAACATCACATCAGGCAAGCGATCGACGGGCAAATTTAACAAAGTGAGCAAGCAAAACAGACGCAGGGAACCATCGGATGTGAGGTGAGAGCCAAACACCTTGTCGCTGTGCAAACCCACCCAACGCAACAGCACTTTGCCCGACTGAGGCTCCAATACAAAGTCTTTGAACGCTGGCAGCACCCGCTGAATCTGACGAACGATCAACTGATAGCGCATAGGCTCAGTACCCTGTATGCCCAGCAGCACAGCAGCCAGGTTGCCACCATCGGAGCGCAGGCGCAGTGAATCCGTCACATCCCAACGTAAGTGAATGGCGGCATGAGGTGATGTGTCATGAAACTGATAGGTTTGGCATTGCCGCAACAAGTTGAAGATGGTCAGGGCCGTCTTGCTGGTTTGATTGGGCAGACTGGACTCCTTGCCCACCTCGCCAATCTCCGTCCAGTTCGCCTTGGAAGGACGTTTTCGGTCAGAAAAGCGGTACGCCTCATTCATCACCATGACCGCGTCATTGGCCGACAGATGAGCCAGCTCGAAGCGGTATTCATTCAAGCCTGAACCCGTCTCCAGTTCCAACTCTGCACGAATGCGTGGGGTGCGGCGTGCGCCCATGAAGAACTGGTCATCGCCCCCCCCGTAACGCACCACAAACTCTTGCAAGCTCTTGGCCTTGAGCATCCAGCTCAGCATTTCAAAGAATCGAATCAAGGTGGATTTGCCCGCACCGTTGGCTCCGATTAACAGGGTCAGCTGCGGCAGCTCCAGCTTTTGAATGTGACGCAGACTGCGAAAACCCTCAATCGTTACCGAGCGAATGCGGTTGTGCTGACTTTTTGAAGCGGGGAGTGTGAGCGGCATTGCAGTATTTTCAGCCCAAACAACAAGGGTGAAACATGCATGACAAGCAGAACGTCTCGCCCTATGTCGCCTGTCGGCGGGAAAATTGGTGCGAACGGTCAGGGGTGATCAGCAACGATGCATCTCACCGCGTACAGTAATTCGAACACTGAAATGCACCACCGCTATTGACGTGATCACCGGAAACACATGAACCCCGCACCCCTCCACATCCGCCAAGACGACCTGACCGACCCGCGCATCGCCGCCTTTATGGAAGAACACCTGGCCGACATGCGCCGGGTGTCACCCCCTGAGAGCGTGCACGCGCTGGACCTGGATGCGCTGCGCCAGCCCGACATCCTGTTCTTCAGCGCATGGGACGACGCCAACGCATCCCCCAGCGCCACGCTGCTGGGCACAGGGGCCATCAAGCGGCTGGATGCCGCGCACGGCGAAATCAAGTCCATGCGTGTTCACGCCGCCCGGCGCGGCCAGGGCCTGGCCGGGCGTTTGCTGCAACACCTGATTAACGAGGCCCGCGCCCACGGTCTGCAACGGTTGAGCCTGGAAACCGGCACCGAGAACTTTTTTGCCCCCGCCCGTGCGCTGTACGAGCGCCACGGCTTTGCGCCCTGCCCGCCGTTCGAGGGCTACTGGAACGATCCGAACAGCTGCTTTTACAGCCTGACGCTGTGACAGCCTGAACCCACCAAAAACGAACCGCCCTGTTTCGCACGAAGGAAACCCATGAGCACCTGTTTGCACGTCTGGTATGCCCACCCGCTGCCCTGGGACGCCGAGAGCGCACAAGCGCACTGGCAAAGCACACGCGCCAGCGGGGTGCACGAGCCTCGCCTGGTGCAATGTGTCCAGCGCCTGACAGAGCTGCTGGCAGACCACGATTCAGACATGGTCTGGAGCGAAGCGCCCGAAGCCACCGAACCCTGCGCAACCCTGACATTGGCCCCCATGGGAGGCTCGCTGGCGCTCGTGACGGATGCCATTGTCCAAGCGGCTGCGGCATGTGGGCTGTGTGTGTTCAACCCCTTTGACGGCTCCGTTTGGCGGCCTGATGGCCGCATGCTGACGCAGTTGTCGCTGGAACCGCTGCCTTCATCGCCCCCGCCCCAGGCGGCACCCACACCGTCATCGGCCACAGACCCTGCTGCCACCGAGGCACTGCGTGGCGACGCACCACTGGCCACCTACCTGCTGACCCAATGGGCTCCACTGCTTCGCCAGGCCGGCTTCAAGGTACGCACCCGCCCCAGCAGCGAACACCCATGGGGTGTGTTCACCGGCAAAGTGTTGCAGGTGAAACTGCACGGCCGGGTGCGGCACTCGGAATTGATCATTTCGGTCTCTGTCTCGCCCGGCGGAACCACCATGCCACCCGCACTGCAAACGGAGTTTGGTGTCGGCAGTCTGTGGGTAGACCTGGTGGCCCTGGCACGCCTGGGGGCGTTGCCCGTCGAGCCGCAAGAGAGGAGCACGGGCTATGTCGGCCACGATTACTTCACCCACCTGAGCCATGTCGGGGGCGACCCCGCGCGCCTGGCAGCCCAATGGTTGAACCTGTTCCGGGTAATGGTGAATTGGCTCAAACCCCTGGACAACATCCAGGCCCTGGCCCTGGCATTCAACGACCAGGCATCCCCGTTTCGGTGGCTGTCCACGCACCCCATCGAGGGCATGATGCTCAACTGCCATGTGCGCGAAGTCACCAAGCTGCTGGCCGGGCAGCCAGGTGCCGAGCTGGCCGTCTACCGCCACTTGGCCCTCATTGAAGGCATGGGCATGTCTTCGCTGCGCGACATGCTGGCAGGGCTGCAAATGCCGCTGGACGACGTGCGCAACGGTGTGCAAGAGCTGGTGGTGTGGCAGGGGCAGGCCGATGCCGCCGACCCCTTGCGTGAGCTGGCGCAGCTTCGCAACGGTTCGCCCGGGCCCGTGCCCGAGCAGCTGCAGTGGTTGCTGGAGTTTGTGAACGCGGCCTATCCGTGCGCTGCACAGCCCGACAAGCCAGGCTTTTGGGCAACGCCCCCTGCCGAAACCGCCCGCCAGCCATGGCTGACACTGGCCTTTGCCATCGACGAAACGGGCAAATTGCGCAACGCCACACCCGCTCAGTCCTGGGCCCACACCCAGCTTCGCCGCAAGGCACTCAACCTGGGGCTGACGGTGTACAGCCCGCAGAACCGGTGCGTCTGGACACCGGATGATGGCTTGCACACGCCGTTTGGCACCACCTCCTTGCGGCCGCCGGCGCCGCCCCCCCTGCAAACCGGGCGCAGCCTGAACCAGGTACAGGCATTCTGCGGCGTGCAAACTGCCCTGGCACCGTTGCTCGCGGGTTGTGGCTTCAGAAAGGGCCTGTTGAGCGACCTGTTCGTCAAGGCCAACGCCATCGGCGTGTGGACGGTGAGCGCCCACACCTTGGGTGACGACGGGCTGCTGTTCTGCTTCGAGCCCCACCACCGCCCCGCCCAGGGCGATCCCTTCCGGCGGTTCACTGCCAAGAATGCCCTGGTACTGCTCGGTCGCCTGCGCGGACATGCCGCACCGGAGTGCCCGGCGGCGGTGCAGCTGGCCACATCCAACCCGCAGCGGTTTGAGCTTGCCCTCGACAGGCTGCGTGCACTGCTGACAATGGGCGTGCTGGATCTGCTGCACTGGCTGGACGACCCGGCACACTGCCAGGCTTGGGTTCAATCGACTAACCAGTGAGCGCCTGCCACCTGCGGGAAATGCCCGCCCCGAGCTTGAAACACCGGTGGCCTGAAAATTCAGCCACTTTTGGGAGCTGCACCAACCACCCTACAGCGTCACCATCACGTCTTCCAGGCCCTTGCCCCAGGTCAGCAGGCGCA
>CALMMY010000423.1 GCA_937868695.1 uncultured Comamonadaceae bacterium | reverse complement strand
GGCTCGGCAATGTTGCCCACCAGGCTGGGGATGGCCAGCTTTTTCCACACCAGCAGGTTGCGCTGCCACACCGGCCACCAGCGCATGGACAGCTGCGGTGCCCGCCAGGCAGAAGGCGGGCGGGCCGGGGATGGTGTGGGCGGCACGGAGGGGGGCGCGGAAGTGGTGGGTGTCATGGCGACATTGTGCGCAATCTGGCCGCTCTGGTCAGGCCCGTTTGCGCCCCAGCAGCGCCCACAGCACGATGGCACCAAAGGTGGCGGTGCCGATGCCGCCCAGCGCAAAGTCGCCGAACTTCAGGGTGTAGTCGCCGGTGCCCAGCACCAGGGTGATGGCGGCGAGCAGCAGGTTGCGGTTGTCGGAAAAGTCCACCTGGTTGTCCACCCAGATTTTGGCCCCGGCCACGGCAATCAGCCCAAACACCACGATGGACACGCCGCCCATGACGGCCAGCGGAATGGCCTGGATCAGCGCGCCGAACTTGGGGCTGAACCCCAGCAGGATGGCCATGCAACCGGCCACCAGGAACACGGCGGTCGAATAGATTTTGGTGGCCGCCATCACGCCGATGTTTTCGGCATAGGTGGTCACGCCGGTGCCGCCTGCGCTGCCAGCCACCATGGTGGCGATGCCATCGCCCATGAAAGCCCGGCCCATGTAGCGGTCCAGGTTTTTGCCGGTCATGGCGGTCACGGCCTTGATGTGGCCCAGGTTCTCGGCCACCAGAATGATGGCCACGGGTGCAATCAGCAGCATGGCGTTGGCGCTGAAGACGGGTGTGCTGAAGTTGGGCAGGCCGAACCAGGCGGCGTTGGCAATGCCCGAGAGGTCGAGCGGTTTGCCCAGGCCCAGGCCGTTGGTCAGCACGGCGTACACCACGCTGGCGACGATGAGGCCCACCAGAATGAGCAGGCGCTGCACCATGCCGCTGCTGAACACGGCCACCAGCGCCACGCTGACGAAGGTGATGCCCTGCATCCATTTGTCAAAGTCGGTGGGGGCCATGTTCTTGATGGGGATGCCCGCCAGGTTGAGCCCGATGACGGCCACCACCGCGCCGGTCACCACCGGCGGCATGAAGCGCTCTATCCAGCCGGTGCCGATGGCTTGCACAACCACGCCGATCAGGGTGTACACCGCACCGCAGGCAATGATGCCGCCGAGCGCCACGCCAATGTTGGCATTGGCCCCCTGGCCCGCGTAGCCGCTGGCGGCGATGACCACGCCGATGAAGGCGAAGCTGGAGCCGAGGTAGCTGGGCACCTTGCCGCCTGTCATGGCAAAGAAGATGAGGGTGCCGATGCCGCTCATGAGGATGGCCACATTGGGGTCGAAGCCCATGAGGATGGGCGCGAGCACGGTGGCCCCGAACATGGCAATGAGGTGCTGCACGCCCATCACGGCGGTCTGTGGCCACGGCAGGCGCTCGTCGGGCCCGATGACTCCGCCGCTGGCGAGGGTGGAGGGGGATTTTTCTGTCCAGTTGAACATGCCCATGTGGGTTCCTTGGGGGGATGGTTGCGATGGGCGGTGATTCTGGGCCAGAACGCGGGCGCTCACCAATCCGGTGCGGGACATGGCGGGCGCGGGCCGTTCAGCCGTCTTCGCGTATCTGCCGCCCGGTGAGCTTGAGGAACAGGTCTTCCAGATTGGCGGGGCGGTGCAGGGTGCGCAGGCCGGGGTGGGCTTGCAGCTCGGCCAGCAGCGGGGCGGCGTTGGCGGTGTAGAAGAACAGGGTTTCGCCGCTCACTTCCACCCGCGCGGCGTGTCGGGCCAGCGGGGCCTGTTGCAGGGCCAGTGCGCCCTGGCCGTACACCTCCACCACATCGGGTTCCAGGTGCTCGGCAATCAGGTCGCGCGGCGTGCCCTGGGCAATGGGGCGGCCGTGGTCCAGCACCAGCAGGCGGTGGCACAGGCGCTCGGCTTCGTCCATGAAGTGGGTGGTCAGCAGGATGGAGGTGCCTTGCTGCAACAGGCGTTGCAGCCGCTCCCACATCAGGTGGCGGGCCTGGGGGTCGAGGCCGGTGGTGGGCTCGTCCAGCAGCAGCATGGCGGGCTCGTTGACCAGCGCCCTGGCCAGCGAGAGGCGGCGCTTCATGCCGCCCGACAGTTCGCCGGGTTTGGCCTGGGCTTTGTGGGTGAGGGCGGCAAATTCCAGCAGGCGGGGGATGCGCTCGCTCAGCACCGCGTTGCTCAGGCCGAAGTAGCGGCCATACACGCGCAGGTTTTCGGCGCAGGAGAAGTCGGGGTCCAGGGTGTCAAACTGGCTGACCACGCCCAGGCGGCCCTTGATGGCCAGCGCATCGGCTGGCATGTCCAGCCAGGAGCCGGGGGGCGTGGCCGGGTCGTGGAACATCACCTGCCCCTGGTCGGGCTGGGTCAGCCCCAGGCACATGCGCAGTGTGGTGGTCTTGCCCGCGCCGTTGGGGCCGAGCACGCCCAGGCACTCGCCCGGTGCCAGCTGAAACGACACGCCGTTGACCACGGTCTGGCCAGCGTAGCTTTTGTGCAATTGTTCAGCCCGGAACACCGGGTTGGGAGCGGATGGAGGCAGGCTTGGCGTGTGCATGCCGACGTTATAGCCTGAAGCGGGCGTGGCCGACCCCTAGAATGGCCCTGATCAATGGTTGAATGAGGTACCGGGCAAAGTTGCCTGGTGCGTTTGCAGGAGTGTGTTTTGTCTGATTTCTGGGCTGTGGCCCCTCAATATCTGTTGCCCAAGCTGGCGCTGACCCGGCTGGCGGGTGCGTTTGCCCGTGCCCGCTGTGGCGGACTGACCACCTGGGTGATTCGGCGCTTCATCCTGCGCTACAAGGTCAACATGGCCGAAGCGGCGCAGTCCAATCCGGCCAGTTACGCCACGTTCAATGATTTTTTTACCCGCCCGCTCAAACCCGGTGCCCGCCCATTGGCTCGGGCCGACTGGGTGTGCCCGGTGGATGGGGCCATCAGCCAGATTGGCCCCATTGCGGGCGACCAGATTTTTCAGGCCAAGGGCCACAGTTACAGCACCACCGCGCTGGTGGGGGGCGATGCGGCGCTGGCCAGCGAGTTTGAGGGCGGACACTTCGCCACCATCTACCTGAGCCCGCGCGACTACCACCGCATCCACATGCCTTGCGACGGGGTGCTGCGCAGCATGGTGTACGTGCCGGGTGATCTGTTCTCGGTCAACCCGGCCACGGCGCGCGGTGTACCGGGGCTGTTTGCCCGCAACGAGCGGGTGGTGTGCGTGTTTGACACGCCGCACGGGCCGATGGCATTGGTGCTGGTGGGGGCCACCATTGTGGGCAGCATGGCCACGGTGTGGCACGGCACGGTCAACCCTCCCCGGTTGCCCGATGTGCACACCTGGCACTACGCCAAGCGCGACACCAAGCTGCGCAGGGGGGCGGAGATGGGCCGCTTCATGCTGGGCTCCACCGTGGTGATGCTGTGGCCCAAGTCGGCCAACCTGCGCTTCAACCCTGAATGGGCCGCCGCCCGCCCGGTTCGCCTGGGCGAATACATGGCCAAGGTGACGACGGGCTGACTCTGCTGTGCCGCAACAGGGCGGTATCCGGGTGTGGCTTGGGGGTGTCGGGTGTCATGGCTTTGTTCGAGTGGGTGGTTACCCTAATATGCGCACAGCTGTTGAGTTGATCAGCGCAATGAAAGGTTTGCCCCATGCCATCCCCATCCGATGCTCCCGAACCCGCTGCAAAGGTGCGTTATGCAGACTGAGCCTGTGCTCGATCAGGCTGAGCTGGATGCCCGCCTGGCAGCCCTGGAAGACTCGATTGAAGCCATCAACACCCGCATTGCCCGTCTGGCGATTGCGCTGAAGGTGTCGTTGGACACGCCCGACCATGTGCAACAGGTCATTGACCGCTCGGCCATGCCGAAGGATGTGGTGTCGCCGTTTGCACCCGATGCCACCGTGACCGGGCAGGTACCGGGAGACGGCGAATTTGCCCTGGCCGACCGCCGCACCGATGCCAACCGCCGCAAAGCCTTTGAGTGGGAGGAGTTGCGCGGCCTGTTGATTCTGCGTTTTGAAATTGAAAAAAATTATGTCGAGCAGCTTGGCCTGCCGACCACGCGGCAAATTGTTTCGTTTGCCGAAAACCACCAATTGCGCGAGGGGTTTGCCGCCCACGCCGATGGTCTGGATGTTGCCCAGCTGATGGACGACTCCCGGCCCTGACACCTGAACCTGAGACAACCTGTGCCCATGAACACCGATCCCCATACCGACTGGCTGGAAAACATCACCTATGACGAGTTGCACATCGGACAAAGCGCCCGCCTGCTGCGCACCCTGACCCTGGCGGACATCCAGGCGTTTGCGGCTGTGTCTGGCGACACCAACCCCGCCCACCTGGATGCCGACTATGCCAACGACACCTTGTTTCACGGGGTCATTGCGCACGGCATGTGGGGTGGCGCACTCATTTCTGCCTTGCTGGGTACGCAGTTTCCAGGGCCAGGCACCATTTATCTGGATCAGGAGCTGCATTTCACCAAGCCTGTGCGCATTGGTGACACGCTGGCGGTGATGGCCACGGTGGTGTCTAAAAACGATACCAACAACCATGTGGTGCTGGACTGTCTGGTCACCAACCAGAAGGGCTTGCGCGTGCTGTACGGCACGGCCCGTGTGCTGGCACCCACACAGAAGGTGCGCTTGCCCCGGCCCAACGTGCCACAGATTCAGCTTGTTGATCCGGAGGCCCGTTTCAATGCATTGCTGGCCAGGGGCAACGACATCGCGCCCGCCCGCTGCGCGGTGGTGCATCCGTGCGACACCGAGTCGCTGAGCGGGGCAATGGATGCGGCCCGCTACGGTTTGATCATTCCGGTGCTGATCGGGCCAGAGTCGCGCATTCGCCACTTGGCCAGCGAGGCCCGCCTCGATTTGACGGGGGTGGAGATCGTGTCGGTGCCGCACAGCCACGCAGCCGCTGAAAAGGCCGCCGAGATGGCCGCCGCCGATCAGGTGGAGATGATCATGAAAGGGAGTTTGCACACCGATGAGCTGATTCACGCTGTGCTGGCCCGGCCCGAGCTGCGCACGGGGCGGCGCATGTCGCATGTGTTCCGCTTTGATGTGCCGCTGTACCCCAAGCCCCTGCTGATCACCGATGCGGCGCTGAACATCCGCCCGAGCCTGCAAGAGAAAACCGACATCATCCAGAACGCCATTGATTTTTGCCACGTTCTGGGTGTGCCGCACCCCAAGGTGGCCATTCTGTCGGCGGTGGAAACGGTCAACCCGGCCATTCCCTCCACGCTGGATGCAGCGGCCTTGTGCAAGATGGCCGACCGGGGGCAGATCAAGGGCGGTGTGCTGGATGGCCCTCTGGCGTTTGACAACGCCATTTCGGTTCACGCGGCGCAAATCAAGGGCATCCGTTCTCCGGTGGCAGGCGATGCCGACATTCTGGCCGTGCCCGATCTGGAGTCGGGCAACATGCTGGCCAAGCAACTGGAGTATCTGGCAGGGGGCACCGGGTCGGGTCTGGTGTTGGGCGCACGTGTGCCCATTGCGCTGACCAGCCGGGCCGACGGCCCCCGCGCCCGCGTGGCTTCGGCGCCGTTGGGCTTGCTGGCGGTTCACAACGCCCGCCGCGCTCACCCGCGCGATGTGTGGCCCGTGTGAGAACCCCGGG